>NZ_NPML01000013.1:300000-419522 GCF_002252565.1 Petroclostridium xylanilyticum | reverse complement strand
TACGATGCTGAAAGCCAGAGGGATTCCATCTCCGTCCATAAACAGTCCCATTTGAATGATCGGATTGGGTTTGTGATCTTTAGAAGGACCATATTGCTTGTTGCCATCCTCCTGTTCAATTTCAAAAAAGTAATTGGTGCAATCATAGTAAAGAATACCTGTATTTCTTTTGGAAACCTTCAGGCTGTTTTCATACAAGGAGGACTGGATAAAATCTGTCTCCTTAGCAAGGAATTCAAGAGCTCTGTATATTTGATGCAAATCAAAATTCGGCTGCTCGATAAATTTTTTAGAAAGCTCATATGTAGCAAGTTTAGAGGATGGAAAGATCACTCTACCGTAGATTAACCTGGAAAGTATTGAATCCAAGTCAAAATCAAATTTATACTTTCGTGAAATCTCCTTGCAAATCTTGTGAAGTCCAAGTTCGTGATATATTTTTTGAAGAAATAGATAACCACCGTTAAAAGAGCGTTGCTCATCTTTTGGAATAATTTTAGACTGCTGAAAAGGAACAAGTATTTTTCGTGTTTGTTCCTTTTCCTTTTCATTTAATTTTCTAATATATTCTTTAGCCCATTCATACGGATCTGCGCCATTGAGTTTTTCTCTTAGTTCAGCTTCGGTTCCAAGCTTCTCAACGATCTTGGAGGAATTTGATTGAGTTTTGCTGTTATAAATAGATTTAATAACATAAAGCGAAGTTGAATTTTTAGATTTTGTAACCTTAAGTCTCATTTATAATATCGCCTCCTATACTTATATTATAACACAGTGCGAGAAAGTGCGATATACAAAAATAAAAAAATTGACAAAAAAATAAGCCTATTTCAAGGCTTTCAGGAATTTTTTCTTTATTCAACTGTCAAACTCCCGGTATGTCCATTCATTTTAACTATTGTATTTTAGATTATAATATAGTATAATTAAATTAAATGAATATAAAAATGTGTGGAGAATTGGAGTCACATTAAAATAGAGGGGTAAAACCTCTGTTTTGGTGTGGCTTTTTTTATTAAGTCAGGGGGGAAGAAAATGGTTTATGATATAGCGATTATAGGTGCCGGTGTGACAGGTTCGCTTATCGCAAGGGAACTTTCAAGGTATAATCTTAAGGTTTGCCTGGTTGAAAAAGAAGCTGATGTAGCAATGGGGACAAGTAAAGCAAACAGTGCAATTGTGCACGCAGGCTATGATGCCAAGCAGGGAAGTCTTAAAGCAAGGTTAAATGTACATGGGAACAAGCTCATGGGACGGATCTGCAAGGAATTGGATGTACCATTCAAAAGGATAGGCTCACTTGTACTGGCGTTTAATAAAGAGGATATGGAGGAAATACACAAGCTTTACAAGAGAGGACTGGAAAATGACGTTCCAGACCTTGAAGTGCTAAATAAAGAGCAAGTCAAAAGTATGGAACCAAATATTTCAGATCAGGTTGTTGGAGCGCTTTACGCACCAACCGGAGGAATTGTATGTCCCTATGAATTGACGCTGGGTGCTGCTGAAAATGCTGTATCAAATGGTGTGGAACTTAAACTTGAATGTGAAATAAAAGATATAAAAGTTGAAAACGGACAGTTTATACTGGTTACTCAACATGAAGAAATAAAATGCAAGTACGTTATAAATGCAGCCGGCCTTTATGCAGATACCATATCGGCTATGGTTGGGGAAGAGGGCTTTTCTATCAAGCCTAGAAGAGGGCAATACCTCCTTCTAGATAAAAACCAGGGTAATGTTGTCCATACGGTTGTATTTCAAACGCCCTCTAAAATGGGAAAAGGTATACTTGTTACACCTACTGTTGACGGAAACTTACTAATTGGTCCAAATGCAGAAGATATAGATGATAAGGAAGACATCTCTACAACCGATTTGGGATTAAATGAAGTTGTCAAAGGCGCTATGAAATCAGTACCATCATTTAATGTCCGTGAAGTTATAACATCTTTTGCCGGTTTAAGGGCTACTCCTTCTACAGGCGATTTTATTATCGGGGAGTCAAACAAGGTAAAGGGATTTATAAATGTAGCAGGTATTGAATCTCCAGGGCTATCTGCAGCCCCCGCAATTGCAGAATATGTTGTAGATATTTTAAAATCTATAGGCGTAGCGATGGTACAAAAGAAGAATTTTAATCCTATCAGAAAGCCTGTACACCGATTCCGTGAAATGAATGACCAACAAAGGGCTGAGCTTATAAAGAAAGACCCGAGATATGGCAGAATTATTTGCCGCTGCGAAACGGTAACTGAGGGTGAAATTGTAGATTGCATCAACAGGCCTGCCGGAGCGAGAAATCTGGATGGTGTAAAGAGACGGACAAGGGCTGGAATGGGAAGATGCCAGGGAGGCTTCTGTGCACCCAGAGTAGTTGAAATACTATCAAGAGAGTTGAGTATTCCGATGGAAGAGGTAACAAAAATGGGTGGAAATTCCAGGATTTTGGTAGGTAAAACAAAGTAGCAGGGAATCTTATGTGTTAGATCAGAGTGCTAAGGAGTGAATAAAAATGAGAGAAGTTGATTTAGCTGTAATAGGTGGCGGACCTGCCGGTCTGGCTGCTGCCATAGAAGCTTACAATAACGGAGTAAAAAACATATTAATCATTGAAAGGGACAAAGAGTTGGGTGGAATCCTTCAGCAGTGCATTCATAATGGTTTTGGCCTGCATATTTTTGGTGAAGAGCTAACCGGGCCGGAGTATGCGTGGAGATTCATTGATCAGGTACAAAAGATGGGGATAGAGTTCAAGTTAAATACAATGGTGTTGGATATAACCGAGGATAAAATAATAACAGCTGTAAACAGCGAAGATGGGCTGGCAAAGTTGAAAGCGAAAGCTATCGTGCTGGCAATGGGCTGTAGGGAACGGACCCGAGGCGCATTGAATATTCCCGGCATGAGGCCGGCAGGAATCTATACGGCAGGAGCGGCCCAAAGGTTTGTAAATATGGAAGGATACCTTCCGGGTAAAAAGGTAGTTATTCTAGGATCGGGCGATATTGGCCTCATTATGGCACGGCGTATGACCTTGGAAGGTGCACAAGTAAAAATGGTTTGTGAACTTCTGCCTTATTCCGGAGGATTAACCAGAAACATTGTTCAATGTCTTGAAGATTATGATATACCTCTCCGGTTAAGTCATACGGTCGTTGAAATACATGGGAAAGAGAGACTGGAAGGTGTAGTGATTGCAAAGGTGGATGAAAACAGGAAGCCTATCCCGGAAACCCGTGAATATGTGGAATGTGATACCCTTTTATTGTCGGTTGGGCTAATTCCAGAGAATGAATTGTCCCGGGGTGCAGGAATAAAAATTGACCCTGTAACTTCTGGGCCGGTTGTGAATGAATCGATGGAAACCTCTATTGGTGGGATATTTGCATGTGGAAATGTAGTGCATGTGCATGACCTGGTAGACTATGTTACACAGGAAAGCAGATTGGCAGGAAGATGTGCAGCTCGATATATCCTGGGTAATGAAAATAATCAAAAAATAGAAGAAACTCAGAGTATCAGGACTGTTGCAGGTAAAGGGATACGGTATGTTGTACCACAACTGATCCGCAAACATCTGGTCCAAGAAGAAAACAAACTGTTTTTCAGAGTCACGGATATTTATAAAAATGCTAAGGTCCTAGTAAGATGCGGAGATGAAACTATTTATTCAGCTAAAAAAGTAAAAGTTGCTCCTGGAGAAATGGAAAGTATAAAGTTAACCAAAGAAATAATGGAAAAGATGAAAGATAACAGTGAAATTACTGTTCTACTGGACAATGTTTAATGTATAATATAAGGAGGATTATCTATGAAGACAAAAAGGAATCTAACCTGTATCGTTTGCCCTCTTGGATGCAGCCTGGAAGTAACTCTTGAGGATGGCAGAGTAGGCGATGTGCAAGGCTATGGATGCAAACGGGGAATTGCTTATGGTCAATCGGAATGCACAAATCCTACAAGAATGCTAACAACTACCGTAAAAGTTAAAGGTGGCCAGTTTCCATTGGTTTCGGTAAAATCAGATAAGCCTCTTCCGAAAGATTTGATTTTAAGATGCATGAAAGTTATCAATAATGTTCAAGTAAACGCTCCTGTTTGTATCGGAGATATAGTGGTGGAAAATATTTTGGATACTGATGTAAATATTGTTGCAACAAGGAATGTTGATATCAGAAAGGCAGAAGAAAAACGCGGCAGGAACGTACAAATGGCGGTGTAACCTTAAAATATTACACTCGGGCATGCAAGAAGGAATGCGGCTAAAAACTCTTAAATACAAAAGGGGATGAAGGAAAATGGAAAAAAAGTATGTGATGGCGCTGGATCAGGGTACTACAAGTTCAAGGGCAATTTTGTTTGATCAAGATGGAAAAATTGTTGGCGTGGCTCAAAAAGAATTTACCCAATACTATCCTCAACCGGGTTGGGTTGAACATGATCCTATGGAGATTTGGGGAACACAAAGTGGTGTTGCCAGGGAAGTTTTAGAAAAAACCGGGGTGAAGCCGCAGGAAGTAGCCGCAATTGGTATTACAAACCAAAGAGAAACTGCAGTAATTTGGGATAAGAATACCGGAAAACCAATTCATAATGCTATTGTTTGGCAGTGCCGGAGAACAGCAGAAATTTGTAACGAATTAAAGACAAGAGGTCTGGAACAATATATTAAAGAAAATACGGGGCTTGTAGTAGATGCTTATTTCTCAGGTACAAAAATTAAATGGATGCTTGATAATGTCGAAGGAGCGAGAGAAAAAGCACAAAAGGGTGAGCTGTTATTTGGCACAATAGATACTTGGCTGGTTTGGAATCTAACCAGAGGTAAAGTACATGTCACAGATTATACAAATGCTTCAAGGACTATGCTGTATAATATAAAACAAATGAAATGGGACGAAAATCTATTAAAAGAATTGGATATTCCTGCTTCCATGCTGCCGGAAGTAAAATCGTCAAGCTGTCAATACGGTGTTACGGATCCTTATACCTTTGGAGGGGCACAAATTCCTATCTCCGGAATTGCAGGAGACCAGCAGGCGGCACTATTTGGGCAGGCATGCTTTGAACAGGGTTCAGCAAAAAATACCTACGGCACAGGCTGTTTTATTCTTATGAATACAGGATTCACTCCGGTTCAATCTAAGAACAATTTATTAACTACTATTGCATGGGGAATTGACGGTAAGGTTGAATATGCGTTGGAGGGAAGCGTATTTAATGCAGGAGCGTCTATTAAATGGCTCAGGGATGAGCTGAAGTTGATTGAAAGTGCTCCTCAAAGTGACATTGAAGCAGAAAAAGTTCCGGACACGGCCGGGGTATATGTCGTACCAGCCTTCACAGGGTTGGGAGCGCCATATTGGGATATGTACGCTCGAGGAACCATTGTTGGAATAACCAGGGGAACTAAGAGAGAACACATCATTCGGGCAACACTTGAATCAATTGCATATCAAAGCAGAGATGTGCTTGAGGCAATGGAGGCAGACTCAGGAATAAAATTAAAAGAATTAAAGGTGGATGGTGGTGCCAGTGTCAGCCCATTTTTAATGCAATTCCAGGCTGACATTCTAGGTGTAGCAGTGAACCGACCGAAAGTTATAGAAACTACTGCATTAGGCGCAGCATATCTTGCAGGTTTGGGAGTAGGGTTCTGGAGAGATAAACAGGATATTCAAAAAAGATGGGTGTCGGATAAAGTTTTTCAACCTAAGATGGAAAAAAGCATTAAGGAAGATAAGTACTTAAACTGGAAAAGGGCAGTTGAGAGGTCTATGAAGTGGGCAAGATAAAGACAGCAGATTAGTAATAGATTAAGCTGAAGGCTAAACTAAAAAGCTTAATCTATTATTTTTTTCATTTTACTTTTTTAATTTTCATGCAGGATTTTTTTATTAAATGAAGAATATTATATTAAGAATTGATATATTGGATTGAACAAATGAGGTGGGGCGAATGATAGTTAATTGGTTAAATACAATTGCATATAAATGCCCTGTTTGCGGATTAATAGAATTTAACTATATTTCTATCTTTGACTTTTCGGGGAAAAAAGAGTATACTATTGAATGTAGTTGTGGTCAATCATTTGTTAAAATTGTAACAAGAGATAACAGGGAATATACGATCATTATTCCCTGTATTGCATGTAATAAAGTACATTCTTACGTTGTCAACTATAAAGCGTTATGGACGAAAGAAATTATAAACTTTAAATGCAGCAAAACTAAAATGGAGTTGTGCTTCATTGGCAATGACGATGCGGTCAGGCAGGCTTTAGACCGGTATGAAATGCAGATGGACAAGCTAATGAATGATATTGGATATGATAATTATTTTATAAATAGTACCGTTATGCTGCATACTATTGATAAGGTTCATGATATTGCTGAAGAAGGTAATCTCTTTTGTCAATGTGGCAATTACGATATTGAATTGCAAATACATTATGATAGAATAGAACTTATGTGTAGTAAATGTTTTACTTATGAAGTTATAAAGGCATGCACAAATCAGGATTTAAAGCAGACCTTGAAAAGAGACAGCATTATCCTGTGTCAGGACGTTTATGAAATAGCTCACGGAAACCGGTACGGTCAATATGAGAGCTTCAAAGCGCGACAGCGCATTGATTATACATGAATATATGCAAAAACTTAGGAGGTAGAATTGATGTTAGTAACAGGAAAACAAATACTTGACAAGGCCCACAAGGAAGGCTATGCTGTTGGAGCATTTAATGTTAACAATATGGAAATACTCCAGGCTGTTATCGCTGCAGCAGAAGAAGAGAAATCTCCGGTCATTATTCAAACTTCAGAAGGAGCCATAAAATATGCCGGTGCAGAGTATCTTAGCGCAATGGTTCATCTTGCTGCAAATAAGGCAAGTGTACCTGTAGCACTTCATTTAGACCATGGAACTACATATGAAACAATCATAAGCTGTATCAGAAATGGATGGACTTCTGTTATGATTGATGGATCTCATCATCCGTTGGATGAGAATATTGCAGTGACAAAAGAAATTATTAAAATTGCCCATGCATGTGGCGTTTCAGTAGAAGCTGAATTAGGAAGATTAGGTGGAGTGGAAGATAACATCAGTGTTGATGAAAAGGATGCAAGACTTACTCATCCTGATGAAGCAGTGAAGTTTGTTAAAGAAACAGGGGTAGACTATTTAGCCATTGCTATCGGAACTGCTCATGGCAAATATAAAGGCGAACCCAAGCTGGATTTTGAAAGATTGGATACAATCAAGAAACTTGTAAATATACCTATCGTTCTTCATGGGGCATCGGGAGTTCCGGATGAAGCTATCCAGAGAGCAGTTTCCCTTGGTGTAAATAAGATTAATATTGATACTGATGTAAGGGTTGCTTTTACTGAAGGTGTAAAATCCGTTATTGTCAATAAACCTGAAGAATATGACCCAAGAAAGATTTGCGGTCCTGCAAAGGAAGAAATGAAAAAAGTTGTAAAGGCAAAGATGAGATTGTTCGGCTGCTCCGGGAAAGCGTAATTTTGTTTTTCCTTGACATCAGCTCTATAATAGAATATAATACTATTTCGTAAGATAAATTGTGGTAGTGCTGCAAAAGAGTCCTTGCTCTAACAATACAGTTAGGGCCGTAAGTCCAGAAGGAGGTGAAAGTAATGATTAAAGTTGTAAACAAGTATGAAACCATTTTTATAATTAATCCTAACCTCGGTGAGGAAGAAATTACAGGGCTTGTTGAAAAGTTTAAATCATTAATTGCGTCAGCAGGAGAAGTTGAAAATGTTGACGAATGGGGCAAGAGAAGACTTGCATATACAATTAATGATTTGAATGAAGGTTATTATGTTTTAATCAATTTCAGCGCAGAGCCTTCATTTGTACAGGAATTGGAGAGAGTGTACAAAATCACAGATGGAATTGTAAGAGCTATTGTTATTAAAAAGGATGAGTAACTATTTGTAAGGTAGGTGTCAAAAAATGCTAAATAAGGTAATACTTATGGGAAGACTTACCAAAGATCCAGAGCTTCGATATACAGCCAGTAACATACCTGTGTGCAGTTTTACCATCGCTGTCGATAGAAACTTTGCGCGGCAGGGGGAGCAAAGACAAACTGATTTTATTCAGGTTGTTGCCTGGAGGAATACTGCCGAGTTTGTCAGCAAGTATTTTGCCAAGGGTAGAATGATTGCTGTATCAGGAAGTCTTCAAACCAGAACATGGGATGACCAGGAAGGCAGAAGGCATTATGTTACTGAAGTTGTTGTCGATGAGGCCTATTTTGCAGATAGTAAACGTGACAATGATAACAAAGTTAATGCAGTATTCGGTGATAATAATTCTCATGATATTGAAGGATTCATGCCGATAGATTCAGATGATGATCTTCCTTTTTAAAGTGCGTTAAATAAAAATGTAAGGAGGTTAGGAGAATGACCGAAAAGAAAGAAAAGCCAAACAGAGGCCGAAGAGCAAAGAAAAAAGTATGTGCTTTTTGTATTGATAAAGTTGAGTCTATAGATTACAAAGATGTTTCAAGACTTAGAAGGTACATTTCTGAAAGAGCCAAGATTCTTCCAAGAAGAATCAGCGGAAACTGTGCGAAGCATCAGAGACAACTTACTCAAGCAATTAAGAGAGCAAGACAAATTGCTTTATTACCATATACATCTGAATAATAAATTAATAAAACCAGTGCATTTGCACTGGTTTTATTAATTTATTATTCGCCGCAATTTTTAGGGTGAATTTAATTTGGTTGATGAATATTTAAATATATTTGACAATCTAATCCCGGGCATATAGAATGAATATTATCATAAAGTCAAGGAGTAGATTTGCATGAAAATTGGTTATCTGGGTCCAAGGGGTACATTTTCACAACAGGCTGCAGAGATTTATGTAAAAGGTATGGAGGCAGAGATTGCTCAGTATACAAATATCGCTGAGTTGATTCTTGCGGTAAATGACAGGAAGGTTGATGAAGCTGTAGTTCCTATTGAAAATTCGATAGAAGGAGCAGTTAATACTACTTTAGATATGCTGGCCTGGGATGTAGATTTGACAATTAAAAAGGAAATCGTAATTCCTATAACGCACAATCTGATGGTCCGGAAAGAGGGAAGCAACATATCTCTTATTCTTTCCCATCCACAGGCAATAGGCCAGTGCAGGGAATTTTTAAACAGGCATTTTCCCAATACACCTGTCCAATATACCTATAGTACAGCTCAAGCAGCTCAGCAGGTAGCTTCTGCTAATGAAGGATGGGCTGCAATTGCAGCTCAAAAAGCAGCGGAGGAATATGATTTGAAAATTATATATGAATCTATCCAGGATACCGACTCGAATGTTACGCGGTTTATCGTATTATCTCATCAGTGTTCGGAAAAAACCGGGAGTGATAAAACTTCTATAATATTTTCTACTGATAACAAACCGGGAAGCCTGTATAGAATCCTACAGATTCTAAACTTATGGGATATCAATATGACTAAGATTGAGTCCAGACCGGCCAAGAACAGCCTGGGAAATTATATATTTTTTGTAGATATAGAGGGTCACTGGCAGGATGATGACGTAAGAGATGCTTTAACAATGATTAAAAGGAAAACTTCGTTTTTTAAGATGTTGGGATCGTACCCGGCAAATGTAATTGACAATTGACAGTTCTCTGTTCGCCACTATATTGCCGATTGTAAATTATGCTACTGGATGGTATAATATACTATGGCTATAGCAGTGAAGAGGTGAAAAGTATGGGTTTTTTCGATAGGGAGATTGACATTACCCGCAATATTAAAATGATTGAATGGCTCAAAAGTGAGCTTTTAACCGATATTGCAGCGCTTTTTAAAGAATTGGTAAACGGTGTTAAAGATGATGCACAAGATATTCTGGCAGACACATTATCTAATTTAATCGTTATATGTTATTTGCTGGCTAAAAGGTTAGGTATAAGTTACAATACTGTTGATCTAAAAATGGAGAATAAGTTAAAGCTGGGAATTTTGGAGAACCATGAATTGGAGAAATGGTATGGAGATCTGTCTGAACTTTCAAAGCATTTGCATTCTACCAGGAATAACAATAAATTAAACGGAAATTTTAGAAAGTAAAAATTCTTTGTTATTTTAAATTTTTATTTATTTATATTTACTGATAATGATTTTGCATGGCAGATAAAGTCAATAAGTTTACGGTTCACAGTAAAAGCTATTAAATCGTTTACTACTGTGAACTGAGAACTGTGAACTATATAAGCGGTATGAAGGAGTTCTGATAATGAGTTATAATTGGGATACGAAAAGATTGCTTGAAGCTGCGTACCTCACTGCAATAATGACATTTTTTGCAGCGGCAGGTCTCTATGTCCCTGGATTGATGGTTTTTACAATATTTTTAAGTGCTATACCTCTAGTAATATTGACCATTAAAGCAGGTGAGAAAATAGCTATATTGTCAATTGCTGCTTGCTATATACTTATTATTTTGTTGACAGGGGAAATTATTGTTGCTACAACTACCTTGTTTAGTTTTTGTTTTGCGGGTTTAGCCTTAGGTTACGGTTTGAAGAGCAAATGGGAATTTAATAAGTTATTTATATTTTCCTCCGGTGCCTACTTAGTTTCCTTATTGGCTACAATATTATTGATAAATAACATCGAAGGTATTAACCTAATTGATAAGTTAATAATAGAACCTGTAACAGAATTTTTTGCCCAGGCGGAAAAGGATCTTAATGAAGTAGCTAAGGCATTAGGGAATAATCAGGTGTATGCTGGCGGACTGACGATATTAAAAGATATCGTAGGCCTTCTGATTCCCAGTTTCTTTATTGTTTCTTCGACTCTCTTCGGGTATATTACTCTTATATTATCAAAATCCATATTAAACCGCATTGGGTATGACTATCGATATCTGCCCAGGTTTTTTGAATTAAAAGTCAACAGGGGAACAGCTGTTGTTTTTGTGCTATCTTTTATTTTATCAATCACTATTAATGAAGTAACTATTTCTGCTGCCCTTGCAAATATTACATTCATATTATCTGTGATATTAATGGTTTGTGGGTTGTCGGTTTTGGATTTTTTTGTAAAAAAAGCAGGTATTCCCGGCTATGTAAGGGTAATAATATACATAATAGTTTTTGCAATAACTACGTTGCTGGGAGTTGTAATACCCTTGCTGCATCCATTAAACGCACTTATTATATTAGCTTTAATAGATAGTACGTTTGATTTTAGAAAGTTAGGACATAAGGGAGAGAATCATGGACAATAAGAAATTTTATAGAATACTTGTTCCCGGTGTGAGTCTTTACTTGTGGATCATATTTGTTTATATAGGTATTTTAGCGTTCTATGGTCATTGGATTATTACTGTCATTGGGCTTTTAATTTTTTGCTATCTATTATATTATAATGCGAGAAATAGAAGCCTTACCACCAGAGAAATTACTAAATACATTGAAAATTTGACGTTTCATGTAGATTCTGCTACTAAAGATACTCTTTTACATTTTCCTTTGCCCATGGTTGTATTAAATCTGCACGGTATCATTACATGGTATAATCCTAGTTTTGGGAAGATATTTCAGGGGCAGGAACTTTTTGAAAAACCTATACAGTTTTTTATAAAAGAGCTGCAGCCATCAAAGCTAATAGAGAATAAAGATGATATTTCGTTGGACCTTACTTATGAAGGGAGATATTATCATATATTGGGAAATGTAGTTAAAGTGGACTCTGCTCCCGAGTCTAACTATATGATTGTACTTTACTGGATTGATAATACCCAGCTAAAAAGCTTGGAAAATAAATATAGGGACGAGAAGTATGTTGAGAGCATTATTATGATTGACAACTATGATGAAGTAATGCAAAGCACAGAAGACGTAACCAGGCCGCAGGTTTTAGCGGAGATAGACAGGAGACTAAATAATTGGATTTCCTTTACAGGTGGTATTTTAAAGAAGTTTGAAAGAGATAAATATATTTTCCTGTTCGAAAATAAATATTTAAGTAAGTTTGAGGAAAAAAAGTTTGATATACTCGATAATATTAGAGAAATAAATATTGGAAATAAGATTCCTGTAACGCTCAGTATCGGTATTGGATTAAATGGCAGCAGCATTCTGGAAAATGATGTTTATGCAAGAGCTGCAATTGACATTGCGTTGGGAAGAGGTGGGGACCAAGTTGTAATAAAAGATGGGGACCGGCTCAAATTTTTCGGTGGAAAAACAAAAGAATTAGAAAAGCGTACAAAGGTAAAGGCGAGGGTTGTTGCCTATGCACTTAGGGAGTTGATTTCACAGGCTGACCAGGTTATGATTATGGGACACCAGCATGGCGATATAGATTCGGTAGGTGCGTCTATTGGATTGTACAGGGGCGTTAAAAATAAGGGAAAAAATGCATATATCGTACTAAGCTCGTTTAATCCAACGGTTAATAATTTACTGTTACGACTGGAAAAAGCAGAGGAATACAACGATGTATTTATATCCAGGAGTCAAGCCATGGACATGGTTACCGATAAAACTTTGGTTATTGTAGTTGATACGCACCGTACGAGTTTTACGGAATGTCCGGAGCTATTAAAAGAAACCAGTCACATTGTAATAATTGACCACCACCGGAGAGGTGTTGAATTTATTGAAAATGCTGTATTAACTTATCATGAGCCCTATGCCTCTTCTACCTGTGAAATGGTAACTGAAATTCTCCAGTACATGGAAGAAAAAGTAAAATTAAATACAATAGAAGCAGAAGCACTCTATGCAGGCATAGCGGTTGATACTAAAAATTTCCTATTTAAGACGGGGGTAAGAACATTTGAGGCTGCCTCTTTCCTGCGAAGAGCCGGGGTAGATACAACGTCTGTAAAACAATTGTTTCAGAATGACCTGGATACTTTTATTGCCAGGGCGGATATTGTGAAGGCTGCAGAGATTCTTAGAGGCAACATTGCTATTTCGGTATGTCCTGAGAATACAAAAAATGCACAGCTGATTATTGCTCAGGCTGCTGATGAGCTTTTGAATATAACGGGGATTGCGGCTTCTTTTGTAATGTGTAAGGTGAATGGGGAAACCATCATCAGTGGCCGGTCCTTGGGAGACATTAATGTGCAGGTAATTTTAGAAAAGCTTGGCGGAGGGGGACATTTAACGGTTGCAGGAGCACAGATGCCTGACACTTCCGTTGAAACTGCACGTCAGAAGCTTAAGCTGGCGATAGAACAGTATTTTGAAGAGATGAATGAGAAGAATTGAGACTATAGGAGGGAACAAACATGCAAGTAATACTACAAGCCGATGTTAAAGGACATGGAAAAAAAGGAGATTTAGTGAATGTTAGTGATGGGTATGCAAGAAACTATTTGCTGCCTAAAGGTTTGGCAATAGAAGCTACCAAATCGAACTTAAATGTTATGCAAGGTCAGAAGGCAGCACAAGCATATAAAAAAGAAAAGGAACTGGCAGAAGCAAAAGAATTGGCACAAAAACTTTCGAAAGTAACTGTAACTATTAAAGCCAAAGCTGGAGAAAATGGAAAGCTATTTGGCTCAATCACCAGCAAAGACATAGTCGATAAGTTAAAGGAACAGCACAAGATTGAAATAGACAAGAGAAAAGTCAATCTTCCGGAAGCTATAAAAGTTTTAGGGGCGATGGAGGTTGAGATTAAAGTTTATCCTGAAGTATCCAGCAAGATAAAAGTAAATGTGATTGAAGAAAAATGATATAAAATGCATTAAATGCAATTTATATAGATTTCCAATTATCATAATGGAGTGAAATTATGGATATACCATTAGGGCGAATACCACCTTATAGTCTTGAAGCAGAACAGTCGGTATTAGGCGCAATGCTGATAGATAGGGAAGCTATTGCTACTGTTATTGAAATTATAAAAAGTGATGACTTCTATAGGGAGGACCATAAAGAGATTTTTGACGCAATGATGGACCTTTTTGACAGGAACGACCCTGTGGATTTGATTACGCTTACTGAACAACTAAAGCTTCGGGGTACTTTAGAATCGGTGGGAGGTATTGAATATCTAACAGCAATTGCTACAGCTATTCCCACGACTGCCAATGTCAAATATTATGCAAAAATTGTTGAAGAAAAATCGATATTAAGAAAACTGATAAAAGCATCTGCCGATATCGCAAATTTGAGCTATGAGGCTGCGGATGAAGTTTCATACATAATGGATCAGGCAGAAAAAAGAATTTTTGATATTCTTCAAAAAAGGAATTCTCAAGGTTTCAGTTCTATTAGGGATGTATTGATAGCGAGTTTTGATAAGCTTGAAGAGTTGTATAAAAATAAAGGAAAAATTGTTGGAATACCAACTGGGTTTATAGATTTGGACCATAAAACTGCCGGACTGCATCCATCCGACCTTATTTTGATTGCGGCACGGCCGGCAATGGGAAAAACCAGTTTTGCATTAAATATTGCGCAGTATGCTGCAGTGCACGCAAATGTACCTGTAGCTATTTTTAGCCTGGAAATGTCTAAGGAGCAGTTGGTAAACAGGATGCTATGGTCCGAAGCATTAATAGAAAGCCAGAAAATACGAACCGGAGAGTTACAGGACGAGGACTGGCCAAAGTTAGCGAGGGTAATTGGCCCGCTTTCAGAAGCTCCGATTTATATTGATGATACTCCGGGAATCTCTATTGCAGAGATGCGTGCAAAATGCAGAAGACTAAAGCTAGAAAAAAATTTAGGATTGGTAGTAATCGACTACTTGCAGCTTATACAGGGCAGAGGGAAAATTGAAAATCGTCAGCAGGAGATCTCAGAGATTTCAAGGTCCTTAAAGATTTTAGCAAAAGAAATTAATGTACCTGTGATTACACTATCCCAGTTAAGCCGTGCTCCAGAGTCAAGAGCAGACCACAGGCCAGTACTTAGTGATTTAAGAGAATCCGGGGCGATAGAACAGGATGCGGATATAGTAATGTTTCTGTATAGGGATGACTATTATAATCCTGATACTGATAAGAAAAATATTGCAGAATGCATCATAGCAAAACACAGAAATGGCTCAACGGGTACTGTAGAATTGGTGTGGTTGGGACAGTATACGAAGTTTGCAAATTTGGAGAGAATACATAACTGATAATATGAAAATAGTGAGGAGTGGACAGTGGGGAGTGGGGAGTAAAACCGAAACCACAAAAAAGTCCGGTTTAGCAGGAAGAAGGGATGCGTCCTGTGTAGGTATAAGCAAAAACTGACAATGTTGAGGGTAGAAAATAAAGATAATGAACAATGTTATTAACACAGTAAGACAAACTATAAATAAATACAGTATGTTCCAAAACGGAGACAAAATTGTAGTGGGTGTCTCCGGAGGACCGGATTCGGTCTGCCTTTTGCATGTACTAAATTTACTTAAGGATGAGTATCAAATCAAGCTGTATGCGGCCCATTTGAATCATCAGTTAAGAGGACAGGCTGCTGAGCAGGATGCTGCCTACGTTAAGGAATTGTGTGAAAAGTTACAGGTGCCAGTATATATCAAATCAGTTGATATTCGGCAGCTTTCAAAGGAAAGAGCTATTTCAGAGGAAGTTGCTGGGCGGGAAGAAAGGTATGCATTTTTTTTTAAAATTGCCAGGCAGGTTGGGGCCCGTAAAATAGCTGTAGCGCAAAACATGAATGATCAGGCGGAAACAGTTTTAATGCGATTTATCCGTGGAACGGGTTTGGAGGGGCTTTCTGGAATTAAGCCGGTTAGAGAGGATGGAGTAGTGCGGCCATTGCTGGAAACCGGCCGGGAGGCTATAGAACAGTACTGTCAAGAAAATGGATTAAATCCCCGCCTGGATGAAACTAATTTAAAATCAATATATACCAGAAATAAAATAAGGCTTGATCTAATACCATATATTATAAAAGAGCATAACTCCGGATTTATACAAACTGCTGCGAAAACAGCTGAATTGATTAGGGAAGATAATGATTTTATTAAGGACTTTGTAAATAATATGATTGAAAAGCAATTGAGGGCTGATTCCAAAGGCATTTATATTCCGGTAACATTTTTGCTAAATCAGCACCTTGCAATCCAGAGAAGAGTTATCAGGAAAGCCATTGACATTTTAAAAGGAAATACTGCAAATATAGAGTACAAACATATTGAAGAAATTGTACAGATGGTCAATGGAAAGAACACTGGTAAAAATATAGGGAAAGCCTTGGATCTTCCTGAAGGGTTAAGAATGGAGATCGTTTATAATGATGTTTACCTGTTTAGAAAAGGAGATTCAGATAAAAAGAATAACAGTTTTTATTATCCATTAAAATTAGATCAACAAATTTTTATTAAAGAAATAAACATGACTGTCACAGCCTATGTGTCAGCCAAAGAAAATTTGAAAAATATAGAATTAAATGATTTTACAAAAGCTTTTGATTATAATGTAATAAATGAGGAAATATATATTAGGAATAGATTACCCGGGGATAAATTTACACCTCTGGGAATGGACGGGACTAAAAAATTGAAGGATTTTTTTATAGATTTAAAGGTTCCAAGGAATAAAAGGGATAAGGTACCGATTGTGGCAACTGACAAAGATATACTTTGGGTTGTCGGGTATAGAATAAATGACAAATATAAATGTACTAACAAAACTGCAGATGTACTCATTATTCAATTTTCAGGAGGAGATACAAATGTTGAATGATATAGCAAAAGTTTTAATTACACAGGAGCAGTTACAGGAAAAAACAAAAGAATTGGGAAAAATAATCAGCGAAGACTACAGAGGAAAAAGGTTAATGGTTGTATGCGTGCTGAAAGGCGGTGTAATGTTTACTACTGATTTAATAAGGGAAATAAGTATCCCGGTCGAAATAGATTTTATGGCTGTATCCAGCTATGGTGCATCAACATCTACTTCCGGAGTTGTGAGAATATTAAAAGATCTTGAAACAGATATTGAAGGTAAGGACATACTAATTGTAGAAGATATTATTGATAGTGGATTAACATTAAAGTATTTAAAAGAACTTCTAATTTCAAGGGGACCGAAAAGCGTAAAAATTTGCACTATTTTAAATAAACCGGCGAGAAGACAGGCGGAAGTGCATGTTGATTATAAAGGATTTGATATTCCCGATGAATTTGTAGTAGGGTATGGACTGGATTACGCTGAAAAATATAGGAATCTTCCTTTTGTAGGTGTTTTAAAATCTGAGGTTTATATGAAGAAAGACTAGACCGGCTATCATCTAGTAAAATACTGAAAATTATAAATTGAATTGTAAACTTATTGTGAATATTAATAGGTGTAAAGCAAAATTAGTTGTTTTTTTCGGATACTTGTGTTAATATATTATAACATACGACTATTAAGAATGACCGCATATGGACGTAGTGGTTATTGAGGAGGGAGTTTATTGAAGAAGTACTTCAAGGGCATAAGTTTCTATATACTACTCTTTGTAGTAATTTTAATGATCTTTACTTTATATAACTTGCCCAATAAGACAGAACAAAAGGTTTATTCAGACCTGGTAAGATTAATTCAAGCCGGCCAGGTAAAAGAGTTGGAAATCATAGACCATAAAGCGATAGCAACACAATTGGATAATTCAAAGATAGAGGTAACAATTCCGGATGTAGATATTTTATATAGAGATGTAGGAGAAGAACTTAAAGCACAACAATCAGCGGGAAAACTTAGAGTAAATCATCAAGAACCTCCAACGCCTCCATGGTGGATAACCATATTACCTACATTGGGATTGGTTGTTATCTTTATACTCTTTTGGGTATTCTTTTTACAGCAGTCCCAAGGTGGCGGCGGCAGTAGGGTTATGTCTTTTGGGAAAAGCAGGGCGAAGCTGGCTACTGACGATAAAAAGAAAGTAACATTTGATGATGTTGCAGGAGCAGACGAAGAAAAAGAAGAACTAAAGGAGATTGTAGAATTTTTAAAAGCACCTAAAAAGTTTGTTGAACTTGGCGCCAGAATCCCAAAAGGTGTATTATTGGTAGGGCCTCCGGGAACCGGTAAAACCTTGCTCGCTAAAGCAGTAGCCGGAGAAGCTGGTGTTCCTTTCTTCAGTATCAGTGGTTCTGATTTCGTTGAAATGTTTGTCGGTGTAGGTGCTTCCAGGGTGAGGGATTTGTTTGAACAAGCCAAGAAAAATGCACCTTGTATCGTGTTTATAGATGAAATTGATGCTGTAGGCCGACATAGAGGAGCCGGTCTTGGTGGCGGACACGATGAAAGGGAACAAACATTAAACCAATTATTAGTAGAAATGGATGGTTTTGGTGTTAATGAAGGGGTTATCATCATTGCCGCAACCAACAGGCCTGATATTTTGGACCCTGCATTACTTCGGCCTGGACGTTTTGACAGGCAGGTTGTAGTAGGTGTTCCCGATGTTAAAGGAAGAGAAGAGATACTGAAAGTACATTCAAAAGGAAAGCCGCTAGGTTCCGATATAGATTTATCGGTACTGGCAAAGACAACGCCCGGTTTTACTGGGGCAGACCTGGAGAATCTAATGAATGAGGCTGCATTACTTGCAGCGAGACGTAATAAAAAACAGATTAATATGCAAGAGGTTGAAGAAGCTGTTATAAAAGTAATAGCTGGCCCGGAAAAGAGAACAAGAGTGATAAGTGAAAAGGAAAGAAGATTAACAGCTTATCATGAAGCAGGGCATGCTGTCATTGCGAAGCTGCTTCCTACCCAGGATCCAGTGCATCAGGTGTCTATTATTCCAAGAGGAAGAGCGGGAGGATACACACTATCCCTTCCTAAAGAAGATAAATATTATGTTTCCAAGACCGAAATGATAGAAGATATTATAGAACTTCTTGGAGGCCGGGTAGCTGAAAAATTAGTACTGGACGATATCAGCACCGGTGCTTCCAACGATATTCAGAGAGCGACAAATATTGCCAGAAAAATGGTTACCAAATACGGTATGAGTGAAAGATTAGGTCCTATGACTTTTGGTTCTGAACAGGATGAGGTTTTCATCGGAAGGGATCTTGCACAGTCCAGGAACTTTAGTGAGCATGTAGCTGCCGAGATTGACGAAGAAATCAGAAATATCATCGACAGCGCATATAAAAAATGTCAGCAACTCCTGGAACAGAATATTCACAAGCTTCATAAGGTTGCACAGGCACTTCTTGAAAAAGAAAAGCTGGACGGACCGGAGTTCGAGGAAATTTTTGCAAGTGCAGAGAAGGATGAAGAAAATAAAGAAGAAAATAATAACCAATAAAAAATCTGTGGAAAATCTCCACAGATTTTTTATTACTCAAATAAGAAGAACTGTTCAAAAAATATTGGATAAGTTAGGGACAATATGATAAAATAATTCTAAATGTGTTAAGAACTATAGTTTGGTGGTGGAAAAGAATGAATGATAAATTAAAACCTGGATTGAGTGAAAAAATAGAAATGGCTGTAACCGAAGAAGTAAGTGCTAAAAAAGTAGGCAGCGGTTCAGTAGAAGTTTTTGCAACACCTATGATGATTGCCATAATGGAGCAGGCAGCAGCAAAATGTGTGCAGCCTTACCTGGAAGAAGGACAAGCCACTGTAGGAACAAAAGTGGATATATCCCATATAGCAGCAACACCATTGGGCATGAAGGTTTATGCCCAGGCGGAACTTTTAGAAGTAGATAATCGAAGATTGGTCTTTAAGGTGGAAGCCTTCGACCAAAGAGAAAAAATTGGTGAAGGAACCCATGAGAGGTTTATTATTGATATACAGAGGTTTATGAATAAAGTCAATGCGAAACACAAAAGTGGGTGTAGTAGTTAATGTAAAATTTTTAGTGTGTCCAATATAGAAATAAATGTGAAGGGTGAGAATATGTTAACTGATATAGAAATCGCGCAGCAGGCTAAAATGAGGCATATACGCCATATTGCCGAAGTGTTGGGGATATATGAAGAGGAATTGGAATACTACGGAAAGTATAAAGCCAAAGTTACCGAACAGCTGTGGGAAAGAGTAAAGGATCGTCCGGATGGTAAATTAATTCTTGTCACTGCAATTAATCCGACGCCTGCAGGAGAGGGCAAAACGACCACCACGGTTGGACTGGGACAGGCAATGAACAGGATAGGGAAAAAGGCTGTTATAGCATTAAGAGAACCTTCATTAGGGCCTGTAATGGGGATAAAGGGAGGGGCAGCCGGAGGAGGATACTCGCAGGTTGTACCTATGGAAGATATTAATCTGCACTTTACCGGTGATATGCATGCCATCACTTCTGCACATAATTTGCTATCAGCAGTCATTGACAACCATATCCAGCAAGGAAACAAGCTGGGAATAGACCCTCGCCAGATTTTATGGAAAAGAGTGCTGGACATGAATGACAGGGCGCTAAGAAATATTGTAGTTGGCCTGGGTGGTAAAATAAATGGAGTACCGCGGGAAGATGGATTTATGATAACGGTTGCTTCAGAAGTTATGGCTATCCTATGCCTCGCAGAAAATTTAATGGACCTGAAAAATAGATTAGGAAGGATTATCATAGGATATACTTATGATAATCGGCCTGTGACAGCTAAAGATTTGAAAGTTGACGGGGCAATGACACTGCTGTTAAAAGATGCAATTAAGCCTAATCTTGTACAAACATTGGAAAACACCCCTTGTTTCATGCATGGGGGCCCGTTTGCAAATATTGCCCATGGGTGCAACAGTATCGCTGCGACTAAGCTGGCATTGAAGTTAGCTGACTATGTAATTACAGAAGCAGGATTTGGAGCAGACCTTGGGGCAGAGAAATTTTTAAATATTAAATGTAGATACGGAAACTTAAAGCCTGATGCTATTGTTATTGTGGCAACGGTGAGAGCACTAAAGTATAACGGAGGAGTACCTAAAGCAGACCTCAAGCTTGAAAATCTTGATGCATTGGCTAAAGGAATTGCAAACCTGGGAAAACACATCGAAAATATGAAAGGGTTTGGCGTTCCGGTGGTTGTTTCCATAAACTACTTTGATACCGATACCCGGGATGAGATTGAATACATACAGAGATATTGTGCAGAGATGGGAGTAGAGTGTGCAATATCGGAAGTGTTTGCTAAAGGTGGAGAGGGAGGCATTGACCTGGCAAACAAAGTAGAAAAAGTAATTAATACCACCGTTTCAGATTTTAAATTTTTATATGATGAAAAACTTCCCATCAAGGAAAAAATAAATACCATTGTAACTCAAATTTACGGTGGGCAAGGTGTTGTTTATACCTCTGGAGCTGAAAAAGCTATTAAGCAATTAGAATTATTAGGCTATGACAGACTGCCCATATGTATGGCAAAGACACAATATTCCCTTTCAGATGATCCAGCCCTGTTGGGGAGACCAGAAGGATTTACCGTAACAGTAAAAGAAGTAAAAGTTTCTGCCGGAGCAGGGTTTATTGTGGTACTCACCGGTGATATCATGACCATGCCCGGACTTCCAAAAGAACCGATGGCAGAGAAAATGGATATTGATGAAAATGGAAAAATCCGAGGATTATTTTAATTGAGGTGGTGCAGGGATTTTAATGGATAATCATAAGGTTAAAATGATTAGCAATTCTCCTCAAGAGACAGAAAATATTGCATATAAAGCAGGTGTCCATTTAAGACCGGGAGACGTGGTTTGCCTTGGTGGAGACTTAGGGGCGGGAAAGACTGCTTTTACAAAAGGGCTGGTTAAAGCCTTGGGTGTGAAAGAGCATGTTACCAGTCCAACATTTACAATTGTAAATGAATACAATGGGAAACTGCCTGTCTATCACTTTGATGTATATAGGATTAATGATATAGATGAAATGTTTGAAATAGGATTTGAAGAGTACATTTATAGTGACGGCATATCCATCATAGAATGGGCAGATAATATTAAAGAAATTTTACCGCTTTCATACTTGAAAGTGGACATAAGGAAAGTCCTTGACAAGGGCGAAAATTGCAGGGAAATATTTATAGAGGCAGTTGGCAGTAGATATGTAGAAATAATAAATCAGGTGGACAGTGGGGAGTGGATAGTGGGGAGAGAATAAAAAAACTCCCCACTATCCACTCCCCACTAAAAGGGAGTTGACAGTTTTGAAAGTGCTTGCAGTAGATACATCCTCTATTGTTGCAACTGCAGCAATAATGGATGATGATAGATTAATAGGAGAATATATTCTTAATCATAAGAAAACTCATTCACAAAAGCTAATGCCTATCATAAAAGAAATTCTTCATAGTGCGGAATTAAAAGTTAGTGATATTGACGTATTTGCTGTAGCCAGTGGACCGGGTTCCTTTACAGGGCTTAGGATTGGCGTGGCTACCATCAAAGGACTTGCTCATGCAGTAAACAAGCCTGTTATTGGGATATCCACTTTAGATGGACTGGCTTTTAACTTGCCTTTTTGCAAATATTTGATATGTCCAATTATGGACGCAAAGAGAGAACAGGTATACAACTCACTGTATAAATGGATAGATAAAACTTTTTATATTGTAGAAAATTATCGTGCATTATCTATTGAGCAACTTATCAATGAATTAAGAGAAAAAAATGAAAAAGTAATGTTTACAGGAGATGGCGTGAGGGTATTTCAAGACAAACTGATCAGCGAGCTGGGAGAGCTTTGCGAATTTGCTCCCGTAAGCTGTAGAATGCAGAAGGCGTCCTCTATAGCGGAGCTGGCTCTTCAAAAAGCACACAGGGGTGAGACAGAAAGCTATTTGACTTTTGCACCTTTCTATCTCAGGAAGTCCCAGGCCGAGCGGGAGTATGAGAAAAAGTGCTGTGAAGAATGTTAACTATATTCTTCAAAAATATTAAATACGCCTGGAAATTTAAAAAGTTTTGACATAACACTAAATATTATATACAATAGTGTAAGATAAAGATGAATGATGTGAGCTATTGTAAGGAGTGTGTAGTATGATAGCAATCGGTAGCGACCATGGTGGTTTTGAACTTAAAGAAGAGATAAAAAAGTACTTACTGCAAGAGGGACATGAAGTAAAGGATTTTGGTGTGGACAGCCCGGTATCAGTGGATTATCCTGATATTGCACACCCTGTCTGCATGTCTGTTATTAACGGGGAATGTGAAAAGGGAATATTAGTATGTGGGACAGGCATTGGTATTTCAATTGCCGCAAATAAAATTCATGGCATAAGAGCTGCTTTATGTGGAGATTGTTTTTCAGCGAGAATGGCTAAGGAGCATAATAATGCTAACGTTATTGCCTTGGGAGGAAGAGTTGTGGGGCCAAGTCTTGCAATAGAAATAGTAAACGCATGGCTGAAAGCCGAATTTCAAGGTGGAAGGCATCAAACCAGAGTAGATAAAATTCATTCATTGGAAAATAAATAACGTATTGCAAAGGGGAATATTAAATGCGTAATAATGTTTTTGTTATGGACCATCCGCTTATTCAGCATAAGGTATCTTTAATCAGAGATATCAACACGGGGGTAAAAGAATTTAGAGAACTTGTAGAAGAAATTGCTATGCTCATGGGATATGAAGTAACGCGCAATTTGCCGTTAAAAGAAGTAGAGATTGAAACTCCCGTAGCAATTGCAAAGACGAAAGTGATTTCCGGTAAGAAATTAGCAATTGTTCCAATTCTCAGGGCAGGATTAGGAATGGTAGATGGGATGCTCAGGCTTATTCCGGCAGCTAAAGTAGGGCATATCGGGCTTTACAGGGACCCTGAAACGCTGCAGCCGGTAGAATATTACTGTAAGCTTCCCACTGATATAGAAGAAAGAGATATCATTTTACTTGATCCCATGCTGGCTACCGGTGGATCCGCCTCGGCAGCAATTAAATTTATTAAAGAAAGAGGTGCAGCCAATATCAAATTGATGTGCCTTATTGCATCTCCTGAAGGAATAGAAAAATTGTGTAAGGATCATCCGGATGTTGAGATATACTGCGCTGCTGTTGACGAGAAATTGAATGACCACGGGTACATTGTTCCAGGACTTGGTGATGCAGGGGATAGATTATTTGGAACGAAATAATTTGAGATGGGTGCATATTTTATATTTGAAGAATATTATGGAAAGAACGTTGCGGAATAGCTTAGAGCCTGTTAATAATACTCTTCAAATAAATTAAATGCACTCATTTGAGATTGAGATTAAGATTGAGATTGAGTTATAATATTAGGCTGATGAACTAATTACTTAATCTTAATCTAAATCTCAATCTTTTTTAATTTATAGAAATGAGAAACACGGGGGTTAAAATTATGCAAAGAAGAGATAAGCACAATTATTATCTTGATATTGCTGAAACTGTTCTTGAAAGAGGTACTTGCCTGAGAAGAAATTATGGTGCAATCATTGTAAAGAATGATGAGATTATTTCTACCGGATATACAGGCGCACCGAGGGGAAGAAAAAATTGCAGCGATCTTGGCTTTTGTATGAGGGAACAATTAAATGTGCCAAGAGGGGAGCGGTATGAACTGTGTCGGTCGGTACATTCTGAAGCAAATTGTATCATAAGTGCATCCAGAAGAGATATGATAGGAGCTGTGCTGTATCTTGTCGGAAAAGATGCAAAAACTGGAGAACTGGTACCAAATGCCAGTTCGTGTGCAATGTGTAAAAGGATGATCATCAATGCAGGGATTGAAAAGGTGATAGTAAGAGATACAAAAAATAGTTATAGAGAAATTGAAGTAAAGGAATGGGTTGACAATGATGATTCGCTCACAGGGCAAGCCGGATATTAAGAACAGACTAAACATTATAAAGGGATCGGTTTAAAAATATAATTGTTAGTTAATAATGTAAGTGGTATAATAATAAGAATAATATAGAGAAACAAGGGGAAGTGAAAGATGGGTAACAATAACGTGGAAAATGAAATAAATAATTCAAGCTTACCAACTAATTTTATTCACAATATTATTGATAAAGATTTAGAAGAAGGTACGTATGGCAATAGAGTGCATACTCGATTTCCACCCGAACCTAATGGATATCTTCACATAGGACACGCAAAGTCTATTTGCCTTAATTTTGGGACTGCAAAAAAGTACAACGGCCTTTGCAATCTCAGATTTGATGATACCAACCCTGTAAAGGAAGACATAGAGTACATAGAATCCATTCAAAGAGATGTAAAGTGGCTGGGATTTGATTGGGAAGACCGCATGTATTATGCTTCCGACTATTTTGAAAAATTATACGACTATGCTATTGAATTGATAAAAAAAGGTAAGGCATATGTTTGCGATTTAAGTCCGGATGAGATAAGAGAATACCGTGGGACATTGACTGAACCGGGAAAAGAAAGCCCCTACCGCAATCGTTCGGTTGAAGAAAACCTGGATTTGTTTAAGAGAATGAGGGATGGAGAATTTCCCGATGGTGCCCGTGTATTAAGAGCTAAAATAGACATGGCTTCTCCTAATCTTAATATGCGTGACCCGGTTCTGTACCGTATATCCCATGCAACACACCATAGGACCGGCGATCAATGGTGCATTTATCCCATGTATGATTATGCGCATCCTATATCTGACGCCATAGAAGGTATTACTCATTCCATTTGTACCTTGGAATTTGAGGACCACCGTCCGTTATATGATTGGGTTTTGAAGGAACTGGGATTTCCTAACCCTCCAAAACAGATTGAATTTGCAAGGTTGGAACTTACCAATACCGTGATGAGCAAAAGAAAATTGAGAAAGCTGGTGGAAGAGGGCTATGTAGATGGTTGGGATGACCCTCGGATGCCGACTATCTCCGGTTTGAGAAGGCGTGGTTATACGCCGGAAGCCATCAGGGATTTTTGTGAACGCATAGGCGTAGCAAAAAGGATAAGTACAGTAGACATTGCCTTGCTGGAACATTGCATCAGAGAGGATTTAAAGCTGAAAGAACCCCGTATGATGGCAGTACTAAGGCCACTAAAAGTTGTTATTACAAATTATCCTGAAGGTCAGGTGGAATACCTGGAAGTGGAAAATAACCAGGAAAATCCTGAAATGGGGTACAGAAAGGTTCCATTTTCACGGGTAATTTACATTGAACAGGATGATTTTATGGAAAACCCTCCCAAAAAGTTTTTCCGCCTGTCACCGGGCAATGAGGTGCGATTGAAGAATGCATATTTTATTAAATGCCAAGAAGTTATAAAAGATGAAAAAACAGGGGAGATCATTGAGCTTCACTGTACCTATGATCCTCAGACAAAAAGCGGAAGCGGCTTTACTGAAAGGAAGGTTAAAGGTACACTGCACTGGGTTTCTGCTGCCCATGCTGTTAAGGCGGAAGTAAGACTGTATGACCATCTCTTCCTGGAAGAAGACCAGGCTGGAGAAGTGGACAGTATCGCCATGGACGGGATGAATTTGAATCCTAAATCCTTAGAAATATTAGAAAGTTATGTAGAGCCGGCTTTAGCCGAGTTTAAACCGGGAAGCAGGTTCCAGTTTGTAAGACAAGGATATTTTTGTATAGATACAAAAGATACTGCCGGAGATAAGCTGGTATTTAATCGAATTGTATCGTTAAAGAGTTCATATAAGCCAGAATAAACAAAAAATAGTCGTATCCAAAAACTGCGGGCAAAGGTGCACAATTGTTGAACCCGCATTGTGAAGAGATATTAGAACTTCTTGGCGCAGTGTAAGAGCAGCAGGCGCACTGTTTGAACGATAATTTTTATAATTATCAATTCTAAGTTGTTAATTCTATATAGTTCACGGTTCACAGTTCACAGTAGTAAACGATTTAATAGCTTTTACTGTGAACCGTGAATCTATTTACTTTATCTGCCATGTAAAATCATTATCAGTAAATATATATTACTTAATTTCCAGTAATTCTATACCCTTCTTTATTCTTTTTATACTTTCTTCTTTTCCTAACAGATCCGCCAGTTCGATGCCGCCGCCGGGAGTAGACTCCTTTCCTGACAGCGCAACACGTATTGGCCAGAGTACCTGCCCGTTTTTTACACCTAATTTTTCGATGAGAGAAAAGAGTGTATTGTGCAGACTCTCTTCTGTCCAATTATCAAGCTCTTCAAGGACCGGTAGGGCAGCCTTAAGATTTTCCAGTGAATTCTCGGGGTTAGTTTTCATTTTTTTGTGAATGTAAAGTTCAGGACCATACTCGGGAAGTACATCAATAAAATCAAGCATGGCCGGAATATCTGAAAATTTTACCGTCCTAGTATGAAGGAGCTTGCTTATCTTATATAAATCAATGTTAGGATTGGAAATAGCTTTTTTATAATAAGGCAATGCTTTTTCATGGAATTCGTCTAAAGACAATTTTCTAATATATTCTCCATTTAGCCAATCCAGTTTTTGAATGTCAAAAATCGCAGGTGATTTACTGATGCCTTTAATATCAAAAGCTTCAACCAGTTCTTCCAGCGTAAAAATTTCCCGGTCATCCCCCGGGCTCCAGCCCAATAGTGCAATGTAATTTAAGATCGCTTCTTTTAGATAACCCTTGGCAATAAAATCTTCGTAAGAAGCATCACCTTCACGTTTACTGAGTTTTTTAGTCGCCGACTTCATGACGGGGGGACAATGAATATAAGTAGGTATTTCCCACCCGAAAGCTTCATATAGCAAATTATACTTTGGAGTAGAGGAAAGATACTCGCTGCCTCTTATTACATGTGTAATTCCCATTAAATGGTCATCGACCACATTTGCAAAATTATAGGTGGGTAAACCATCAGATTTTAAAAGGATATTGTCATCAAGTGTACTATTTTCAACACTGATGGTTCCAAATACTTCGTCCTTGAATGTAGTCACGCCATCATTGGGGATTTTCTGCCTTATTACATAAGGAATGCCGCTTTTTAGCCTAGCTTCAATTTCCTCTTTTGAGAGACGGCTGCAATATCCGTCGTATTTATGGGCTACGTTTGCAGCTTCCTGCTGCTGCCTTAATTGTTCCAATCTTTCTTTATCACAGAAACAGTAATAGGCTCCACCCAATTCAACTAATTTTTCAGCATACTCTTTATAGATGTGTTTTCTTTCACTTTGAATATACGGGCCATAATCTCCACCGATATCAGGGCCTTCATCGTGTTTTAATCCTGTTTCCGCAAGGGTCTTGTATATCACGTCAATAGCGCCTTCTACATATCTTTCCTGATCTGTATCTTCAATTCTTAAAATAAATTTGCCATTATGACTTTTTGCCAGCAAGTAAGCATATAGCGCGGTTCTAAGGTTCCCTACATGCATATATCCTGTTGGACTGGGAGCAAAACGGGTGCGTACCTGTGAATTAGACATAGGACCATCCTCCAATGTTATATTTAATTAAAGAACTAACAATATAAAAATTAAGAGCTATAAAATTACCGATTTCATTACTATCTTAGCGGTTTTTAACAAATTACCTGTTATTATATAATATAATTATGAAAAATTATTGTCAAGGTAGAGAAATGAAATGACTATGTCGTTGACAGTGCATGCAAAATTATGATAAGATTTCTAAAATAAAAATATTATGTATGAGATTTGTTTATATATGTTAGTATAATTATTAGACAAATTATTAGACAAATAAAATTTTAGAAATATAAATCAGTTGACAATTTCAAATCAAATTCTTAATTTTTCATTCTTAATCAAAAAAAGGAGTGTTTACAGGCAATGATGGATAATTTATTCGCCGATAGGGTAAAAGGATTAAAGGGTTCAGCTATCAGGGAAATATTTAAACTAATACAGCAGCCCGATGTTATTTCTTTTGCAGGGGGGCTTCCGGCTCCGGAAATGTTTCCAGCAAAGGAACTTGCAGAAATCGCACAGGAAGTATTGCTAAACAACGGTACAACAGCATTGCAATATAGCGTAACAGAAGGTTATGGTCCGTTAAAAGAGATTGTAAAGCAAAGAATGGATAAAGCAGGTATAGGGAAAAAAGAGGATGACATTGCAATTATGAGTGGTGGACAGCAGGGAATAGACCTTACTGCAAAAGTCTTTTTAAATGAAGGAGACGGCATTATATGTGAAAATCCGAGTTTTATCGGGGCTCTTAATGCTTTCAGGGCATATAATGCAAAGCTTTTCCCGGTAACACTTGAAAACGATGGTATGTGTATTGAACAGGTAGAAAACATTTTAAAGGCTAATAATCATGTAAAGCTGATCTATACCATACCTACATTCCAAAATCCGGCAGGAATCACGATGAGCCTGGAGAAGAGGCAGAAGCTGCTGGAGATGGCCAGCAAGCATAACATTTACATCATCGAAGACAATCCCTATGGGGATCTGAGATTTAAGGGCCAAGATGTGCCAACCATTAAATCCATGGATCAGGATGGCCGGGTAATCTATGTTGGTTCTTTTTCAAAGATACTTTCTCCCGGTTTAAGATTAGGCTGGATTGTAGCACGTTCAGACATACTGCAGAAGGTTATCATTGTTAAACAGGTAAATGACGTACATACTAACATATTTGCCCAGGTGCTGGCCACTCAGTATTTATTAAAGTACTGTATAGATGAACATATAAAGAAAATAAGGGCACTATACGGAAAAAAATGTGGCTTTATGCTTGAATGCATGGATAAATATTTTCCGGATTACTGTGAATACACAAGACCGGAAGGCGGCCTGTTTATCTGGTGTACCCTGCCTGATAGATACGATTCGGTAGAGATAATGAAACAATCGGTACAGCACAAGGTAGCCTTTGTTCCGGGTAATACTTTTATGGCCGATATGGAAAAACCCTGCAGTTCCTTCAGGTTAAATTATTCTACCATGACAGAAGAAAAGATTGAGCAGGGAATAAAGACGTTGGGAGAAGTGCTCAAATCAATTGATAATTGACAATTAGCAGTATTGAAGAAGTCGAGTTGTGCAGCGAAAGAGGGCGGGCGAGACTTGGGGACATTGAATTATATAATGAAAGCGAGTGAATACAATGGAAAGCCAACAAACACAAGAGAAAAAAATTATATTTAGCGGTATACAACCTTCCGGGCATTTAACGTTGGGAAATTATATAGGGGCTTTAAAGAATTGGCTTAAATTGCAATATGAATACAGATGCTGTTTTGCTGTGGTTGATTTGCATTCTTTAACTGTACGTCAAGATCCTAAAGAACTGCGCAGAAGATGCATGGAATTTTTGGTACAGTATCTTGCCTGTGGAATTGACCCAAAGGAAAATTTAATATTTTTTCAGTCTCATGTACACACCCATACAGAGCTGGCATGGATCTTAAATTGCTATACATATATGGGAGAACTGGGCAGAATGACCCAGTTTAAGGATAAGTCCGCCAAGCATGCGGATAACATTAATGCAGGATTATTTGATTATCCCGTGTTAATGGCTGCAGACATTCTGCTCTATCAAACAGACCTTGTCCCGGTAGGAGGAGATCAAAAGCAGCACCTGGAGCTGACGAGGGATATTGCTATACGTTTCAACAACTTATATGGGGAAACTTTCAAGGTGCCTGAGCCATATATCCCTGAAGTGGGAGCCAGGATCATGAGCCTGCAGGAGCCTACCAAGAAAATGTCCAAGTCGGATGAAAATCCTAATGCATACATCGCGCTTTTAGACAGTCCTGACGTTATCATGAAAAAGATTAAACGTGCTGTAACTGACTCTGACAATGAGATAAAGTATGCAGAAGGTAAAGACGGTATAAACAATTTGCTTAGTATATATTCCAGCTTGACAGGGGAAAAGATAAGTGATGTAGAAGCAAAATTTGCAGGAAAGGGTTATGGGCAGTTTAAAACCGAGGTTGCAGAGGTAGTTATTGAAAGTTTAAAACCAATTCAAGAACGTTATAAAGACTTGATGAATAATCAGGATTATGTAAAAGAAGTTTACACGACCAGTGCGGAGAAAGCATTGAGCATATCCAGCAAGACATTGAGAAAAGTTTATAAGAAAGTAGGATTTGTACCTAAAGCTTAATAATGTACATCAAACTGCTATGTTTTATATATAGAATATATATATTTCATAAAAGATTTTACATGAAAATTAATGTAGTAGTGGGGAGTGGACAGTGGAGAGAGAAACAGGAAAGTATATCAAAAAAGCACCTGTGCAGGGAGGATAAAATATTAAAATTACATAACTTTTACAATAACTTGGTTGACATTAGACTATATTAGATATACAATTATCTCTGGTGGTGTTTAATTTTGGAAAAACCTAGGTTGAAAACCTTTGTTTTATAAAGAGGTGTATGACATTGAGTTACCAGAATTTATTATTGGTTCTATCTTTTGCTGTTTCATTTTTAGTTGCTTTTGCTGCCACGCCCTTAGCCAAAGTTATTGCTCATAAGATTGGAGCCATAGATGTTCCTAAAGATGAACGGAGAGTTCATAAGCAGCCGATCCCCCGTCTGGGCGGATTAGCTATATTTTATGGATTCATTGTGAGCGTATTAAGCTTTATTGAATTTGATACAGGCGTGAAGGGAATACTCCTGGGAGCTCTGGTCATAGTCCTTTTGGGGATTATCGATGATGTATATCAATTAAAAGCTCGACTTAAACTGGTAATACAGATAGCAGCTGCATTAATCGTTGCTTTTTATGGGGTAAAAATAGAATTTTTAACAAATCCTAATATATTTAGCAGTCAGCCAACAATTCCTCTAGGGTACTTTGCTCTTCCTGTCACTGTTATGTGGATAGTAGGTATAACCAATGCAGTCAACCTTATTGATGGGTTGGACGGCCTGGCGGCGGGGATTTCTTCAATAGCTTCCATTTCACTCCTGTTTATTTCACTTTTAGCGAGTGAATCCTCTGTTGCAATATTAACTGCAGCGCTGGCAGGTTCATGCCTTGGTTTCCTACCCTATAATTTTAATCCGGCAAAAATATTTATGGGAGATACAGGGGCCACTTTTCTAGGATTTATACTTGCAACGGTTTCGATACAAGGATTGTTTAAAGGTTATGCGGTTATAACCTTTGCTGTACCGCTGCTTATTCTGGGCCTGCCCATATTTGATACAGGATATGCAATACTTAGAAGGCTGCTAAGTGGCAAGTCGATTATGGAAGCGGATAGAGGACATCTTCACCATCGTCTGATTGATATGGGGTTTAGCCAAAAACAAACAGTTATGATACTTTATACCATAAGCGGTATTTTGGGGCTAAGTGCGGTTGTTTTGGCAGGAAGTGGAGCATTAAGTGCTATGATACTTATTCTTTCAGTGTTAGTTTTTGTAGTAGCAGGTGCAAAATACATGTATACTCCGATAAGTGAACTAGCTAAATCTGGCGATAATGAGTCTACACAAGAGTAAAGAGTAATAGAAACGTATTTACGGTCACAGGTTGCAGATTTTATATCTGTACTGTGGCTTTTATTTTAGCCCGGAGTTTGGAGGCTGAGTTCACAGTGATTTTATGTGAAATATTTTTGCAGCTTTAAATATCATTGCCATACCTTGAACTAATTTTAATCTTTGTTTATACTGTAAATAGTGCGGAGAGAAAACTAAGAATAGAGTAATTCGGAAATGGAGAAATCAAGTTTTTAAAATTATAAGAATAAATTTCTCCAAACTCCGAGCTCCGAACTATTATTGAAAGGAGTATGCAAATGCGGCAAATTAAAGTAATGACTATTTTTGGTACCAGGCCGGAAGCCATTAAAATGGCACCACTGGTAAAAGAATTGGAAAGGTGCCAACAGATAAGATCTATCGTATGTGTTACTGCGCAGCATAGGGAAATGCTTGATCAGGTATTGGATATATTTGAGATACAGCCGGATTACGATTTAGATATCATGCAGCAGAGGCAATCTTTAATTGGAATTACCACAAGGGCTCTGGAAGGTCTGGATGAGGTTATTAGAAAAGTTCAGCCTGATATTGTACTTGTTCATGGGGATACCACTACAACTTTTGCAGGCAGTCTTGCTGCTTTCTATAATAAAGTTAAGGTTGGGCATGTAGAAGCGGGACTCAGGACCTTTGACAAATATTTTCCCTATCCTGAAGAAATGAACAGAAAACTTACCGGAGCAATCGCCGACCTTCATTTTGCACCCACTATTACAAATAAGAAAAATTTAATAAATGAGAATATAAAAGAGGATACAATATTTGTAACTGGAAACACTGTAATAGATGCATTGAAAACTACAGTTAGAAAGGACTATCAGTTTGAGTCAGAAGTACTGAGAAGTCTTGACTATCAAAAACGTAAAGTAATTCTGGTAACAGCACATAGAAGAGAGAATTTAGGAGAACCTCTTCGAAACATATGTGAAGCTCTCAAGGAATTAGTTTATTTATATGGAGATGTAGAGATTGTTTACCCAGTACATCTCAATCCTGCAGTACGAGAGACTGCCTTCGGGATTTTGGGAGGTCTACCCCGGGTACACCTGATTGAGCCTTTAAATGTACAGGAACTACATAATGCCATGAACCAATGTTATATGGTGCTTACCGATTCGGGAGGATTGCAGGAAGAAGCACCCTCTTTAGGAAAACCGGTGCTGGTACTGCGGAATGAAACCGAGCGTCCTGAAGCAGTGCAAGCCGGAACAGTTAAAATTGCAGGGGTGGATAAGGATACAATCGTCAGGATGGCGTCCAGTCTTATAGAGAATGAAAATGAGTATAATAAGATGGCTAAAGCAGTAAATCCCTATGGAGATGGACAGGCTTCCTATAGAATTGTGCAAGCAATTTTGTATAAATTTAATTTAACAGATGTAAAAGTTAGTGATTTTATACAAAATACCTGATTTGTTTTTAGTAATTTTCTGTTAAAATATTGACAATGATAGGGAAAAGCAGGTATAATAATAGACGTAACCCAAAATATCAAATATTAAAAAATGCAAGTTATGTTCTATTATAATTCATATAAGGTGGTGATTACGTGTCAATTGATATTCTAAGGTCTATTAAGCAGACAGAATTGGAGGCTGAACAAATCAAGAAAGAGTCTATGGTCAATGCCCGTCAGATATTGTCAGAGGCTCAAAATCAATCGTACAAGCTTATAGACCAGGCTTTGCAAGATGCTGAAAAAGAAGCAGAGCATATTATTGCCATAGCAGAGAAGGCTGCACAGAGTGAAGTTGAAAAAATTAAAGAGCAGACTTCTAAAGAATGTGCTGCTATTCAACAACAAGCCCGCACAAAGATTGACAGCGCAACGGATATAATTATGGGAAGGATTGTGAAAGCCCATGGCAATAGTTAAAATGGACAAGATTTCCCTAATCGGCCTTGAAACCGATAAAGAACAAATTATAGAGAGTCTTATGAAAATGGGCATTGTGGAAATCACGAACATTGAACAAAAAGGTTCTGAAGAAGAATGGGTACAGTTTGTAGCCAAGGATGGAGATGAGGGAGAAGTTTCACGTATTGAAGCTGATATTTCAAGAGTGAGATCAGCTTTAGACTATCTGGTTAGATATGATACACGTAAAAAGGGTTTGTTTGAACCTAAAAGGAAGATAAGCCGTGATCAATTTAATAGGATTGTACATAATGAGAACAGTATATGGCATGCCGTTGACCAAATTAGTCATTATACTGAACAACTTTCTTCCTTAAGGTCTGAAGAAAACAGACTTCTTAACCTTATTGCTACGCTTGAACCATGGAAGTCTTTAGCAGTACCCGTTGATACGACTTCTACAAGATTTACAACAGTATCTCTTGGTGTTGTGCCTGCAATTGTTGATACTGAAAAACTAAAGCAGGATTTATATGAACAGGTTCCGGAAAGTTACCTGGATGTGATAAATGCAGATAAAGACCAAAGTTATTTATTTGTAATTTATTATAGCAGTTTAGAAGAAGAGGCCATGAAGGTACTAAAAACGTATGGCTTTACCAAGGTGGCTTTTAAAGACCTTGAAGGCACTATTGAGGAAAATATCCTTAAAGCTGCTAATGAGATTAAGGACATTGAAGCTGAACGGGAAAAGGTAGAAAGAAATATAGCTGCGCTGGCAAATGAAAAGGATAATCTTGAAGTTTTACATGATTACCTGATGGTGCAGCGGGACAGGAAAAAAGCATTAAGCAGAATGGTTAAAACTGATAAAGTATTCATGCTGGAGGGGTGGCTTCCAGAAGAATCCGGAGAAAAAGTCAGGGACTACATTACTCAACAATGGGATTGTGTAGTGGATATTCAAAAACCGGATAAGGAAGAAGAGTATCCTGTACTTCTTAGAAATCATTCCCTGGTGCAGCCCTTTGAATTAATTACAGAGCTTTATAGTTTGCCCAGTTTCAAGGGAATTGATCCCAACCTGTTTATGGCACCTTTCTATTTTGTATTTTTCGGATTGATGGTAAGTGATGCCGGCTATGGTCTGGTAATGGCACTTATTACAGGGATAATACTTGCCCGATATAAGCTGGAGGGTCTTGCCCACAAGCTGATTAAACTATTATTTCTCGGGGGTATTTCTACCTTCATATGGGGTGTAATGTTTGGCGGATGGTTTGGAGACATACTTCCGGTCATAACGCAGGGAGCCTTTAGTATTCCTCCCTTATGGTTTAATCCGTTGGAGGATCCTATGCGGCTGTTGACCTGGGCATTTATTTTTGGAGCTATTCATCTCTACACAGGGATGGCCTTACAGGCTTACAAGTTTATCAGGGATGGTAAATGGCTGGATGCACTTTTTGATGTAGGCTTCTGGTATATTTTCCTTACAGGCTTCCCACTGTGGATTTTGGGAGGTACAATAGGAACTATAGGGAAATACATGGTAATTGCAGGAGCAGTTCTTCTTGTGCTTACTCAAGGCAGGACACAGCAGGGGATTGTTAAAAAGCTGTTATCAGGTGTCTTAAGCCTATATAATGTTACAGGTTTCTTGAGTGATGTTTTGTCTTATTCAAGACTTCTGGCATTAGGTTTGGCGACTGGCGTTATTGCTACGGTAATCAATACAATGGGTTCACTTTTTGGATTCAATATTGTAGGAATCATTATTCTAATTATTGTATTCATCGGTGGGCACACTTTTAATATTCTTATTAATGCATTAGGAGCTTATGTTCACTCAAGCCGTTTGCAATATGTTGAGTTTTTTGGCAAGTTTTATGAGGGTGGGGGCAAAGCCTTTGAACCCTTAAAAATAAATACTAAATATATTCAATTAGATGATAAGGAGGCTATTTAATATGGAATGGATTAAAAATTTATTTGATGGTAACTTTTTAGCAATGTTGGGGGCTGCTTTAGCAGTATTTTTAGCTGGGACAGGTTCAGCTAAGGGAGTTGGTATCGTTGGGGAGGCTGCTGCAGGGGTAGTTACAGAAGATCCAAGTAAATTTGGTCAGGCCTTGTTACTTCAGGCGTTACCAGGAACCCAGGGTATTTATGGTTTGCTAACCGCTTTCGTTATACTAAACAAGATTGGTGTTGTTGGTGGAACAATGCAGCAGTTAACTACAGCACAAGGTTTCTATATTCTTGTGTCTGCATTACCAATTGCATTTGTTGGATTGTATTCAGGAATTGCGCAGGGAAGAGCAGCAGCTGCCGGTATAGGAATTATTGCAAAACGTCCGGAAGAGCTTGCAAAAGGTATTACTTTTGCTGCGATGGTTGAAACCTATGCGGTATTGGCATTGCTGGCTTCTATATTAATGGTTTTTGGAATCAAATTATAATGAGGGAGTGTCCCAAATGGCAGGAGCAGAAAAGATAAAAGAGAAGATATTGGAGGAAGCCCGCCTACAAGCACAAAAAAATCTAGAACAGGCTGAAAAAGAAGCTGCTGAGATTATTCAATCTGCCCAAAAAGAGGCAGAACAGAAAAAATCAGAAATTATTGAAAGGGCTCATAAAGAAGCTGTTGACAGAAAAAAGAGACTCATTGCTGCAGCAGAGCTGGAAGCAAGAAAACAAAAATTACAGGCAAAGCAAGAGGTAGTTGAAGAGGCTTTTACAAGAGTTTTGAATAAATTAAACAGCTTACCGGCAGACCAGTATCAAAATATCCTTGTGGACATGGTTGTTCGCTCAGTAAGAAAGGGAAATGAGGAAATTATTCTTTCTGACAAGGATAAGCAGAGATTGGGAGCTGATTTTATTAACACTATAAATAATCAGCTTAAAAATAAAGGTATTGCTGGTAATGTGCAGTTGTCTAATGAATCAAGGAAGATTGATGGTGGTTTCATTTTAAAGACAGGCGAAGTTGAAATCAATAACTCCTTCGAGGCAATAATGAGAATGCAGCGGGCCGAGTTAGAAGCGGAAGTGGTTAAAGTGCTTTTCTAATTGAGAATTGAGAATTATATGTGAAGAATTATCAATTCTCCATTCTTGAAGGAGAGGAGGAGAAATATTTGGCGGTTAATAATGATACACAATACGCATACGCCGTTGCTAGAATACGGGCAATTGAAAGAAAGCTGTTGGATAAGAGTAAAATTGATAGAATGGTGGATGCCAGATCTCCGGAAGAAGCTTTAAAAGTGTTGACTGATGCTGAATATGGATATTCAGCAGGAGAAATATCCAGTGTCTACGAATATGAACAGTTACTAAGAGAGGAACATAAGAAGGTTTACAAATTACTTAAAGAAATCGCACCTCAGCCGGAAGTATTTGACTTATTTTTGGTGAGAAATGATTATCATAATGCAAAAGTAATTCTTAAGGCTGAGTTTTTAGGCCAGGATTTTGATGAACTTTTAACCGACACCGGTTCTATTCCTGCTACTAAGTTGAAAATAATGATTAAAGATAGAAATATGTCTGATATGCCTGTAATTATGCAGAAGGCTATTGAGGAATGTATTGATACTTTTAACAGGACAGGAGATCCTCAGGTAATCGACCTGATTTTGGATAAAGCGAGTTTTCGTCAGATGAAAGAGACTGCGGAACGTTCAAAAGTTAAATTTGTGATAGATTTAGTTGAAATATTGATTGATTTGGCAAATATCAAAACCTTCTTAAGAGTAAAAAGACTCAAAAAAAGCTGGGATTTCCTTAATAAAATCCTGATTCCAGGTGGACGAATTGATTTAAAGGTCTTCGTACAAAAGCTGGAAGAACCTCTGGAAGGCTTTGTGGAAGCACTGAGATATACACCTTATGGAGTATTTTGTGAAGAAGGAATTGAAAACTTTAAAAGTACAGGCAATTTGACCAACTTTGAAAAGTTATCTGATGATTTTGTAATTTCTTTTATAAAGAAGGCAAAATATGTATCTTTAGGCATTGAACCGCTAGTAGGGTATTTAATGGCGAAGGAAAATGAGATCAAAATTGCCCGGATTATTATGGTTGGGAAAATTAATAATATTTCTAATGAAATCATTAGAGAAAGGCTGAGAGAAGCTTATGTATAAGATTGGAGTAATAGGAGATAAAGACAGTATTCTCGGTTTTAAAGCACTTGGTTTGTCGGTTTTTCCTGTCACCCAACCTTCTGAAGCTGAGAAGATATTACACGAGATGGCGCATGAACACTATGCAGTTATCTATGTAACTGAACAAATTGCAAAAGATATTGTTTCAAGTATCGACCAGTATAAGGACAGCAGATTCCCTGCAATTATACCTATCCCGGGAAATCAGGGGGCTTTAGGAATAGGTATGCAGGGTATAAAGAAATCAGTGGAACGCGCAGTAGGAGCAGACATACTGTTTAGAGATTAGTTCACCGTTCACAGTTAACAGTTCACGGTAAGCGCTAAGAGCATTCCTTTGACTGTGAACCGTGAACCGTAAACCGTGAACCGTAAACCATTTTAATAGAAAGAAGGGTGAAGATTTTTGAGCCAGGGAACAATCGTGAAAGTATCCGGTCCTTTGGTTATTGCCGAAGGGATGAGAGATGCAAATATGTTTGATGTGGTCCGTGTTAGTGAACACCGCTTAATTGGTGAAATCATTGAAATGCACGGTGATAAAGCTTCCATACAGGTTTATGAGGAAACTGCCGGTCTGGGTCCTGGAGAGCCTGTTGTATCAACCGGATTTCCTCTTAGCGTAGAACTGGGACCGGGGTTAATTGAAACCATGTTTGACGGTATCCAGAGACCTTTGGAGGTAATGAGAAATAAAGTAGGGAGCAACATTACAAGAGGGATAGAAGTTACTGCCCTTAACAGAGAAAAGAAGTGGAAGTTTGAACCTACTGTAACGAAAGGCACAAGAGTAGTTGCAGGAGATATTATTGGTAAAGTTCAGGAAACAGTTGTTGTAGAACATAGAATAATGGTTCCATACGGTATAGAAGGAACCATTGAGGAAATATATGCAGGTGAATTTACGGTAGAAGATACGGTTGCTATTGTAAAAAAGGATAATGGAGAAAAAGTAAACCTACAAATGATGCAAAAATGGCCGGTACGTAAAGGCAGGCCTTATAAGGAAAAATTGCCTCCAAGCACTCCGCTGGTTACCGGACAAAGAGTTGTCGATACTTTATTCCCAATTGCAAAGGGCGGCGTAGCAGCTGTTCCAGGACCTTTCGGCAGTGGGAAGACAGTTGTTCAGCACCAGCTTGCAAAATGGGCTGATGCCGATATCGTTGTATATATAGGGTGTGGAGAACGTGGTAACGAAATGACCGACGTTCTTATGGAATTTCCCGAATTAAAAGACCCAAGAACCGGTGAATCATTGATGAAGAGAACCGTGCTTATTGCAAATACGTCAGATATGCCGGTTGCAGCCCGTGAGGCGTCTATCTATACCGGTATTACCATCGCAGAATATTTTAGAGACATGGGGTATAGCGTCGCACTTATGGCGGACTCTACTTCCCGTTGGGCAGAAGCATTAAGAGAAATGTCCGGACGTCTGGAAGAAATGCCCGGTGAAGAAGGATATCCTGCATATCTTGGTTCCAGACTTGCACAGTTCTATGAAAGAGCCGGCAGGGTTATAAGTCTGGGTACTAATGGTAGAGAAGGGGCGCTTACTGCAATTGGAGCGGTTTCCCCACCAGGCGGAGACCTCTCGGAACCGGTAACACAGGCTACTCTCCGAATCGTTAAAGTTTTCTGGGGATTGGACGCAAGCCTTGCATATAGGCGTCATTTCCCAGCAATCAACTGGCTGCTTAGCTACTCATTGTATGTAGACAGGCTGGGTGAGTGGATTAATCAAAATGTAGCAAGGGATTGGACGGCATTAAGGTCTGATGCAATGAAGCTCCTGCAGGAAGAAGCCGAATTGGAAGAAATTGTAAGACTTGTTGGTGTAGATGCATTATCGGCTGGTGACAGGCTGACGCTTGAAGCAGCAAAATCGATTCGCGAAGACTATCTGCATCAAAACGCTTTCCATGACGTTGACACCTATACGTCATTGCATAAGCAGTATAGATTATTACAATTAATCATGGGATTCTATTATAAAGGCAAAAAAGCGCTGGAAGCAGGAGCTAATATTAAAGAAATATTTGAACTGCCTGTGAGGGAACGGATAGGTAGAGCAAAATATACTCCTGAAGAACAGGTAAACGAAGCATTTGACAACATCGAAAAAGAACTGACCGAACAAATGAATAGATTAGTATCAAAGGAGGTTGAGTAATATGCTTAAAGAGTATAGAACAATATCAGAAGTTGCCGGCCCTTTGATGCTTGTAAAACAGGTTGAAGGTGTAAAATATGGTGAGTTGGGTGAAATAGAACTGGCAAGTGGTGAAATCCGCAGGTGCAGAGTGTTGGAAGTAAATGAGGACAATGCATTGGTACAGCTGTTTGAAAGCTCTGCGGGAATAAACCTGGCAGAAAGCAAGGTAAGATTCCTGGGAAGAGGAATAGAGCTTCCAGTTTCTATTGATATGTTGGGAAGAGTATTTGATGGTTTGGGAAGGCCTATTGATAACGGCCCAAACATTATTCCCGATACCCGGCTTGATATCAATGGTATCCCAATGAACCCTGCAGCAAGAAACTATCCTTCTGAATTCATTCAAACAGGGGTTTCTGCCATTGATGGATTAAATACGCTGGTAAGAGGACAAAAGCTGCCTATATTCTCCGGTTCAGGGTTGCCCCATGCCCAGCTTGCTGCACAGATTGCGCGTCAGGCAAAGGTTCTAGGTACTGACAGCAAGTTCGCCGTTGTATTTGCAGCTATTGGTATTACCTTTGAAGAAGCAGATTTCTTTATTTCTGACTTCAAAAGGACAGGGGCAATTGACCGTACGGTGCTGTTTATCAATCTGGCAAATGACCCTGCCATTGAACGTATAGCTACACCGCGTATGGCTCTTACTGCTGCAGAGTATTTGGCTTTTGAGAAGGATATGCACGTTCTGGTTATCCTGACTGACATTACAAACTATGCAGAAGCTCTGCGTGAAGTGTCTGCTGCAAGGAAAGAGGTTCCTGGGCGTAGAGGATACCCGGGATACTTATATACAGACCTTGCAACTATGTATGAAAGAGCAGGCAGGAAGAGGGATAAGGAAGGAAGTATTACAATGATTCCTATCCTGACAATGCCTGAGGATGATAAGACCCATCCTATCCCTGACCTTACCGGATATATTACTGAGGGCCAGATCATTCTTGGTAGAGAGTTATATAGAAAAGGTGTTATGCCTCCAATAGATGTTTTACCTTCCCTGTCACGTCTAAAAGATAAGGGGATTGGTAAAGGAAAAACCCGTGAAGACCATGCAGATACGATGAATCAATTATTTGCGGCCTATGCAAGAGGTAAGGAAGCAAAAGAATTGATGGTTATTCTTGGAGAAGCAGCACTTACTGATGTAGACAAGCTTTATGCAAAGTTTGCCGATGCTTTTGAAAAGGAATATGTATCTCAAGGTTTCGAAGAAGATAGACCCATTGAAAAGACACTTGAAATAGGATGGAAGTTGCTGTCGATACTGCCAAGGGGAGAATTGAAGCGTATAAGGGATGAATATTTGGATAAATATTTGCCCAAAAAAGAATAAGATTTGAGCCGGTAGAGAAGGAGAGAATAGATTATGGCCATTATGCGCGTAAATCCTACCCGAATGGAATTAACTCGTCTTAAGAAAAGGCTGAAAGTTGCCCGAAGAGGTCATAAGCTTTTAAAAGATAAAAGAGACGAATTAATGAAGCAGTTTCTTGAACTGGTCAGAAAAAATAAGGAACTTCGTGAAAAAGTAGAAGAAATGTTAATGAAGGTCCACAGCAACTTCCTGATCGCAAGAGCCGTAATGTCTTCAGAGATACTCGAAGAAGCACTTATGTTTCCAAAACAAAGTGTTTCCCTTGAAATCTCTACTAAAAATGTAATGAGTGTAGACGTTCCGGTTTTAAACTTCAAAGCCCAAAGTGATGATGAGAGCAATATATATCCGTACGGTTTTGCAACAACTTCCGGGGAACTTGATAGTGCAATAGGCACTTTATCGGAAGTATTTCCTTACATGCTGGAGCTTGCTCAGATGGAAAAATCTGCGCAATTACTGGCAGAAGAGATCGAAAAGACCAGAAGAAGAGTAAATGCACTGGAATATGTATTAATTCCTCAGCTAACTGAGACCATTAAGTATATTACTATGAAGCTGGATGAAAATGAAAGAGGAAACCTGACCAGATTAATGAAAGTAAAAGATATGATGCTGGAACAAGCCAGAAGAGCAATGGCACAGTCATAAGGGGATGTGACACAGGGACGGTTCTTCTGACACCTGATGTCGAATGCGACATCAGGTGTCAGAAGAACCGTCCCTGTGTCACACACTTCATCTCAAAACTCCTTCCTTACCGATGCAGCAGGTATATTCAATTCTTCCCTGTATTTGGCAACGGTTCTTCTTGCAACTTTAAGTCCTCTTTCGCATAGTATATCAGCAATTTTCTGGTCACTGTAAGGCTTCTTTTTATTCTCAGAGTCAATGATTTCTTTCAAAACCAACTTTATATTTTCTGATGTCATATCTCCCTGAGTTTTGGAATCAAAGCCGGAAGAGAAAAAATATTTTAATTCGAAAATTCCCCAGGAACTCTGAAGAAATTTATCATGAATTGCCCTGCTTACAGTAGATTCATGTATAGACAACTTTTCAGCAACATCTTTTAATATCATGGGGATAAGATTTCCGGGACCTTTATCAAAAAACTGCTTTTGGATATCAACGATGGTTTTTGCTACACTCAGCAAGGTATTATTTCTCTGCTCAATACATTTCATAATCCATGACGCCTGCTCAATTTTTTTTGCAATATAACTTCTTGTCTCACGGTCATTGGAACTATCAAGTATATTCTTATAATAATTGCTGATACTCATTTTAGGATAGGCAAGATCATTTAGCAGAACTTCATAATAATCTTTAAATTTTACCACTATGATATCCGGTTTAATATAACGGATATCATGTCCGGAACTGAATGAACCTCCCGGATGAGGATTTAAAGTTTTAATAATAGAGTATAAGTCTTTTACTGCTTCTATAGAAATACCCAACTCTTTGGAAATAACATTCAGTTTATTTTTACCTAGTTCATCAAGATAATAATTGATAAGATGAAAGAGGTTCTTATCTTCTATGCCTTTATTTTTAAGTTGAATCATAAGACATTCTTTAAGATCTCGTGCCCCTACTCCTGAAGGTTCAAAGCTCTGCACAATACCTAGGTTTTTTTCTATATGTTCCTTAGTAGTGTTAAAAGTGATGGCAATATCTTCGATATTTGTATCCAGATATCCATTTTCATTTAATGACTGAATAATGTATTTTACAATTTTGTAATCTGAGTCATCCAAAGAAAGCAATTCCAATTGAGAGAGAAGATAATGCTGCAGGCTCTCTTCATGATCTGATACAGCTGTATATTCATAATCATCTTTGTCTTGAGATGATTGGTAGTAGACCCTGTTCTCTTCATCCATATCTTCAAGCCAATCCAATTTCTTCTTAATTTTTTCAGTGTACTCCAATTCATCATAATTCGGTTCAATCTCTATTACAGGATTTTCAAGAGCCTGTTGTTCTGCAAATGAATTAAGTTCTTGCTGACCCATCTGGAGGATTTTAACAAATTGCTGAAGTTGAGGAGTGATTATGAGTTTTTGATTAAGTTCAATATTACCAGATATATTCATATCCATAGGATTACCCCCCCATAAATTTTTCTTTGCTATATATATACTTTACCCTATAAAATATTTCTTTACAAGAGCGATAACCAATATCGGGTGCATTTTCTTAATTTGAAGAATATTATGGAAAAATATTTTTGAAAAATATTACATGTATATACGCTTTCGCTGGAGGTAATAATTGTAGTACGGACAAATTTATGTAGATTAATTTCTAGAGGAGAGTATAGACATGAAAAAGCTACTGGCAGTTACTGTTCTTACCTTAATCGTTATTTCGTTTTTATGGTATTCGCCCGCAACATTTGGAAAAATAGCCTATGACCAAGCGGTAATGAATGCTTTTAATAATTCCCAGGCCGATATTTTGACAGCCAGTATACTATGTAAGGGGGTATTGGGTAATTACAAACCGGATATAACGCAGTTAGAAGAGATTGTAAAGGAAATATCAAACGCCTTTGAATTTGATATTTCTTCAGGAGACCAGGGACATAATTCAAGCGATACATATCTGGAATATTGGTTTTCTGGCAAAACACTTAATAACGACCGCTTAAAAATAGAAGCCTGGTCTGAACAGCAGGAAAAATCAAACCAATTTAAAAGTTACATAGCTATTGAATTATCACAGGATGGTTTACGTAATGATTTTGAATTGATGAAGAATGAGATACAAAGGATTATTATGCCATATGTCTCAACATTACAAATTACCAGCAATATCACCGGAACATACAAAGGAAATCTGGATGAAAAGCAAATTGAAAATATAAGTACTAAAATCCTTAATGACTCAAATGCAAAAAAAGTACGTTATACCAGGAAAGATAATATCGTTAGTGTTTCAGCATTTAGTCCTTTATACGGTGAACTTTCATTGTTGAAAGATAAAAAGGCAAATTTAGAGTTATCCATAAGATACAGTGCCTATGATGATAAGACATATATTTCACTAAATTCGCAAAAAACTATTAAATGAAGTTTTTTGCGCCTAGATTACTGGCGTGGCGGTTAATATGCAAATCCTGAACTGAAATCTCCACTTTGATTACAGAAGTTGAAAGGAAGAATATAAGTGTCTAAGATTATTATTACTCACTCACCTCCATTAAGCGGAACTGTAAAAGTAAGTGGTGCAAAAAACTCTGCACTGCCGATTTTAGCAGCATGTTTATTAGCTGATGGTGAAAGTGTAATTGAAGATATACCCAATTTAACAGATATTCAAAATATGTACGATTTGCTCAAGTGGATAGGACTAGAAATCAATCCACTGAGTAATAACAGTGTCAGACTCCGAACATCCAAGTTGAAAAATTATGTTGCTCCATATGAGTTGGTGAGTAAAATGAGAGCATCATTTCTGGTAATGGGACCACTTTTAGCCCGGGTAGGCCGTACGAGAATATCCTTACCTGGAGGATGTGCAATTGGAACAAGACCCATAGACCTTCATCTAAAGGGTTTTACTGCTATGGGGGCAAAAATTACACAAGGTCACGGATATGTGGAAGCAAAAGCCAGAAAGTTAAAAGGAGCAAAAATATATCTGGATTTTCCCAGTGTTGGAGCTACTGAAAACATACTAATGGCAGCTTGTCTGGCAGAAGGGCAGACAATTATAGAAAATGCTGCGGTTGAACCTGAGATAGTAGACCTGGCAAATTTTTTAATTACCATGGGTGCAGATATCAAAGGAGCAGGGACAGATACTATAAAAATTAACGGAGTAAAAAGCTTAAAAGGATGCAATCATATTGTTATTCCTGATCGGATAGAGGCCGGAACCTTCATGGTAGCTGCAGCAATAACAAAAGGCAATATAAAAATTGACAATGTAGTGCCTGATCATCTAAAACCTGTAAGTGCAAAAATGAGGGAGATTGGTGTTGATGTAAAAGAAGAGGATACTTCAATTATTGTTAGTGCCACAGACAAATTTAAACCAGCCGATATCAAGACATTGCCTTTTCCAGGATTTCCGACAGATATGCAGTCACAATTTATGGCACTTATGAGCATTATAGATGGGACAAGCATAATCATTGAAACTATATTTGAAAATAGATTTATGCATGTCAGCGAATTAAAAAGAATGGGAGCAAATATAAAGATTGAAGGAAGATCAGCAGTAATAGAAGGGATAAAGAAGCTTACAGGAGCACAAGTGAAAGCTACAGATCTAAGAGCAGGTGCTGCCCTGGTCTTAGCAGGCCTTGCTGCAGAAGGGGAAACGGAGATAAGTGACGTTGAACATATCGATCGTGGGTATTGTGAGTTTGAGAAAAAACTGATATCGTTAGGTGCGAAGATGAAGAGAATAGACGCGGAATGAGATATATGTTTTGTTAGGGCATTTTATAATTTATTTTATTCTAATTCTAAAATATTCATAAACGACATATATATAGAAATATGGACAAAGTATAGGGGAGGAAGAAAATGAAACAGATAGGATATGCAGTTATATTTTTAATGTTTGTTATTATATTTATTCCTCTCGTCCTTGTGAAAGGATGCAGTCAAAGCAGTACACAACCTAAGACGAAAAAGGCTGAGGAAACACAGCTTACCATCAAGGTATATATTACTGAGGAAGATAAAGTGGTGGAAATGAATTTTAATGAATATTTAAAAGGAGTCGTTGCAGCAGAAATGCCTGCCAGCTTTCATATTGAGGCACTGAAAGCTCAGGCGGTTGCAGCCAGGACATATGTCTATCACAGGCTTATAAATAATGAAAAGAATGGCATTGATGTGCCTGAACATAAAGGTGCCGATATATGCACAAATCCTGCACATTGTAAAGCGTGGATTTCGAAAAAAAAAGCGTTGGAGAAATGGGGATTATTATCTTCAGGGAAGTATTGGGATAAAATTAACAAGGCTGTAGATGAAACAACCGATATGATTATAACTTATGAACATGAACCTATTGATGCGGTTTTCCATTCTACCAGCAGTGGAAGAACTGAAAATTCAGAAGAAGTGTGGGCAAATACAATTCCATATCTTAGAAGCGTTATCAGTGAAGGGGAAGAAGCATCGCCTAAATTTACCTCAAAATTGGAAATAACTTTGACTGAGTTCAAGGAAAAGTTAAGCAGTGTCAGGCCGGAAATAAAGTTTGAAGGTAATCCTGGTGATTTTATAGAAAAATTTGAAAAAACCGAAGGAGGAAGCATTAAAACAATAAGAATCGGTGGTTGTGATTTTAAAGGGACAGAAATAAGAAAGATCTTTGAACTTAATTCAGCTAACTTTACTATAACGATTGACAACGATAAGGTAGTTTTTAATGTTAAAGGCAACGGACATGGTGTGGGCATGAGTCAGTATGGTGCAAATTACCTTGCGCAACAGGGGAAATATTATGAGGAAATTTTGAAGCACTATTATAAAGATGTAGAAATTGTTAAAATGAGTGAAGAATTAAATGCCAAAATTAAAAATTAAGGTTTGATTAAAAAATTTACTTCAGAATTATACCTTCTAGTATAATATTGGCAATTCAGGCAACAATATTATATGGAGGTGTAATTTTGAATGAAAAAGTCATTTTTTAGTAAACTCGATCCGAATTCTCGGGGCAAATTTATTCAATTTCTAGATAAAAAGGGATTCTACATAGTTCTGTTCATGTGCGTACTTATTATAGGTGTTACAGCAGTACTTGTTACCAGAACTAATCTCGACTTCTACGCTAGAGATGGAATTGTAGATGACGAACCGGCAGTAGAAGAAAGTCCTGGGGAAGAGGCATCTAAACAAGCGGATGTACCTGTAGCGGCCAATGTCGACCCAAAAGATACAGCCAGGCAGGCTGTTGACGAAAATGGCGTGAAAAAATCAGAAGGAACAAATAAAGAAATATCATCGGCGAAAACACCTATCATCGTTCAACAGCCGGTAACAAAGAAAGAAGATGCTAAACCGTCAGAATCCCAGACAGATAAAACAACAGAAAAGCCAAAGACCATTACCAGGCTGATGCCTCCTGTAAGTGGAGAAATCATCCTGGATTATGCAATGGAAAAGCTAGTTTATTCAAAAACCTTAGAAGAATGGCGTACTCACAGTGGAATAGATATTAGAAGCGATAGAGGTACACAGGTAAAAGCAGCTGCTGATGGTATGGTAGAAAAGATTTACAAAGATAATGGTCTGGGAATTACTATCATTATTAACCACGGTAACGGCCTAAAAACAAAATATTGTAACTTGTCTTCAGATAATATGGTAAAAGAAAATCAAAAGGTAAAACAGGGTGAAGTAATAAGCGGGGTAGGCGATACGGCTATCTTTGAAATTGGAGACCAACCGCATTTACATTTTGAAGTAATTAAGGATGGGAAAAATGTAGACCCCAAAACGTACTTACCGAATTAATTAATAGAAAATAAAACACATAAGTTCAGAGCTTATACTCTGAACTTATGTGTTTTATTTTTTGTTTTTTTGAGCTCCTTTTTGTATTTCTGTTTGGTGGCAAGGCCACCTCTTATATGCCTCTCAGCCTTATTTTCCTCCAGAATAATTTTAGCATTTTCTGCAAGTTGAGGATTTATCTTTAGAAGTCGCTCTGTTACATCTTTATGTACTGTTGACTTTGATATCCCGAATTTCTTTGCAGTTTCTCTTACTGTTGCTTTGTTTTCAATAATGTATTCAGCTAACGCTACTGTTCGTTCTTCTATATAAGCTTTCAACTGAGCGGCCCCCTTTACTACGTAATGCTCTGTACATATATATGCTTGATTTTAGCGGTATATTACAGGGAAGAGTGGGAAATACCCAAATTATATAGTTCGCAGTTCATTGTTCACGGATTGACATGCTGGATTTATTTACTGTGAACCGTGAACTGTGAAACGTGAACCGTGAACTTATTGACTTTACCTGCCATGTAAAATCATTATAAATATAGTATGAAAATAGTTCAGAGTTGTAAATTTTGCGTAAAACAATAGAAAACTATTTTACTAATTTAAAAAAAATATATATAATTAAAGTAATGGCGTGAACTTGACGATAAAAAATAAGAGTAGAGTTTTTCTACGGTTTGAAAGGAAGATGTATTTTGTTCGGCTTTGGTCAGGATATAGGAATTGATTTAGGTACGGCAACGGTATTGGTCTATATTAAAGGGAAGGGTATAGTACTTAGAGAACCGTCAGTGGTTGCAATTGATAAAAATACCAACCGCCTTCTTGCAGTCGGTGAAGATGCAAGAAAAATGCTGGGAAGAACTCCCGGAAACATTGTAGCAATAAGGCCACTTAGGGATGGAGTTATTTCTGATTATGACATAACGGAAAGAATGTTAAAATATTTTATAAAAAAGGTTTGCGGGTACAGGATTTTTAAACCGCGTATCATTATTTGTGTGCCAAGCGGAGTAACGGAAGTTGAGGAAAGGGCAGTAATAGATGCGGCAATGCAGGCAGGAGCACGAAAGACTTTTTTAATTGAAGAACCTATAGCTGCTGCAATTGGGGCAGGAATAGATATCTCCAAAGCCTGCGGAAGCATGGTGGTAGATATTGGCGGAGGAACTACCGATATTGCAGTTATTTCTTTAGGAGGAACGGTTGTCAGCACTTCTATCAAGGTGGCAGGAGATAAGTTTGACGAAGCTATTGTAAGGTATATGCGCAAGAAGCATAATATTATGATCGGTGAAAGAACAGCGGAAGAGATGAAGATCAATATAGGTTCTGCCTATCCAAGAGAGCAGGAGATTACGATGGATGTACGGGGAAGAAATTTGATATCCGGGCTGCCCAGGACAATTACGGTTACTTCATCTGAAATGATGGAAGCTTTGGAGGAATCGGTAGCGAGTATTGTTGAAGCTGTGCATGGAGTGCTGGAAAAGACGCCACCTGAATTAGTAGCGGATATAAGTGACAGAGGTATTGTATTAACTGGTGGAGGAAGTTTAATCTATGGTTTGGATAAGCTTCTTCAGGAGAAAACGGGAATTAACGTAATTATTGCTGATGATGCAATTTCTTGTGTTGCACTGGGAACGGGCAAAGCGTTGGATAACATAGAAGTACTCAGGGAACGGGGAAAACGTTAGGAAATATTACATAATTAGCTGTTGGAATAATATTCTTCAGATTTAAAAAATATATCCGAACAAGATAAACGAGGTGATAATCAGTGATAAGAGGTTTATATACTTCGTCAAGCAGTATGCTGAAAGCACAAAAGAAGATGGATATTATAGCCAATAACCTGGCAAATGGATCTACTACAGGATACAAGAAAGATATTGCAGTTTCTCAGACATTTCCGGAATTACTTACAAAGAGAATGAATGATATGAAAAAGGGACAGCCTCCTTCGGCACGTATAGGGAATATGAGTTTGGGGAGTGATGTAGTGCAGATATATACTGATTATACCCAGGGGACACTGCTTAAAACTGGCAAATCTACCGATTTAAGCATTAAAAACAGTAATACAGCCTTCTTTACGGTAGCCGTTCCTGGAGAAGGTGGAGATAGGGAAATGTACACCCGGGACGGCTCATGGACAATTGATAGGCAGGGATATCTGGTAACAAGGGAAGGGTATCGGGTTTTAGGACAAAAGGGCTATATCCAACTTGAATCGGATAATTTTATTGTACAGGAAGACGGAAGCATATATTTAAATGATGAATACATAGATACATTGAGAATTACAGGCTTTGCTGATACATCCTTGCTTCAAAAATACGGGAATAACCTGGTACAGGCACAAGAAGGTGTGCAAACCCAACAATTTCAAGGGCAAGTTGCCCAGGGATTCGTGGAGGGATCAAATATTAATTCTATCGAAGAAATGGTAGAAATGATCAATGTTATGAGATCCTATGAAGCAAACCAGAAAGTGATCAAAGCTTATGACGATACTTTGGATAAAGTGATTAATGAAGTGGGAAGAACATAAACGGAGGTTTTATTATGATGAGAGCATTATGGACAGCGGCATCTGGCATGTCAGCGCAGCAGCTTAATGTTGATGTAATTTCAAACAATCTTTCAAATGTGAATACGACCGGATATAAAAAACAAAGAGTAGAATTTAGAGACCTGTTATATGAAACGCTCTCGAGGGCAAGCGTGCTGGAAGGACAGGGAAAGCCTGTTAACCTGCAGGTAGGTCATGGAGTTACACCGACTTCTACGGTAACAACCTATACTATGGGTAACCTTGAGAAAACTGATAACCCTTTGGATTTTGCTATAGACGGGGAAGGATTTTTTGCAGTAAGGAATGCAAATGGGGAAACGGTCTATACGCGGGATGGAAGTTTTAAAATCAGCATTAACGATGGAGAAGCAATATTGGTAACTTCGGAAGGATATCCTGTATTAGACGACGGAGATAACGAGATTAATCTTACCGGCATTGATATCAACCGGCTTTCGGTGGGGGCCCACGGGGAATTGTCTTATATTGATGGCGACAATGTGGTACAGCCGTTAGGGCAAACAATAAAGATTGTTCAGTTCCCTAACAGGGACGGCCTTCTAAAGATTGGCTCCAACTTTGTCAGTCCGTCTTCCGCGTCCGGTGAACCGGTGCTGGAAGCTGAGGTAGAAAAGCCGAGTGTGATTATGCAGGGATTTTTGGAATCATCCAATGTTCAGGTAGTGGAAGAAATGATTAGGTTAATAGTAGCTCAAAGAGCTTATGAAATCAATTCAAAATCTGTGCAAACAGCAGATGATATGTTGGGAATTGCCAATAACCTAAAAAGATAATCTTTATGTACTTGGAGAGGAATATGAAAATAGATAGTATTTCATTAGGAGCAGCAAGGACAGATACTGTACAATTTCAAACTGGCAGCGTGAAAGATAATAGTTTTCAGGATGAACTGCAAAAGGCATTTGACCAAAAGGACGAAAAAAAGTTAAGAGAAGCCTGTCGAGGTTTTGAACAGTTGTTTATGAATATGGTGTATAAACAGATGAAAGCTACGGTGCTAAAATCAGAACTCGTTCCAAATAGTTTTGCACGGGAGACTTTTGAATCAATGCTGGATGAAGAATTTGTTTCCAAGGCAAGTGAAGGCCGTGGAATGGGATTAGGTGAAATGCTCTTCAAGCAGTTATCGGCGAAAATGGAAAGTATGTATAAGCCTCTAAGCAGTAATGAGAAGACTAATGAAGGTACAGAGGATGAAAAAGAATGAAAAAAAGAAATTTGATAATATCTGCAGCAGTGGTACTTGTGGTTACCGCTGTTTTTTTATTTTATAACCATGGTACCAGGGGAGGACGAGACCTTTCAGAGGAAGAGGGAGAAGCTTCCAGTAAGATTGAGCCGCTTGTACATAAACAGGTACAGGAAGAGATTAACGGCAATGTACAGGTAATTAATATATTGGAGGTAAATATAAAAGACCGGCGCGTATATGTTACTCCTGTTCTTTCCCATGACAGTATTTTCGGATTTGAAAAGACGAGTGCTATGGCCAATAGAAAAAAAGCTGATGCAGCAATCAATGGAGGCTTTTTTTATCCCTATGGACAGCCTGCAGGGTTTGTGGTAATAGACAGTAAATTACTATGTACGGCACCAAAGTTAAATGACAGGCCTGTATTCATCATTGATGAACATCGTAATTTTAAAATATTGGATATAGATATTGAGTTAGAATTGGATATTGAGGGTTACAGACTGAAAATTGACGGAATCAATCGTAACCCGCGAGAGGATGAAATAATAGTATATACTCCTGAATATGGGTTAACGACAAGAATCAATGGAAGGGCTACTTTTAATGTTATTGCAGACGATAATATAATATCTGACTTTATTTTATCAGAGACTGAGGTCAAAATCCCACGAAATGGTTTACTGGTAGCGGCAGCAGGTGAAAAAATTCGACAACTTGAATCATTTATCGCATATAAGAGGAAAAATATTAAGGTCGTATATAATACTTTTCCTTCTTACGGGAAAATAGTCCAGGCCCTTGAAGGAGGATTCTGGGTAGTGAAGGATGGCAGAAAAGTAGTGAGAGAGAGGGAACCCTGGGTAGGGTTGATGACTAACAGAGAACCACGTACAGTAGTAGGAACGAAGAATGAAAATACAGCCATCTTTATGACTATAGACGGAAGACAACCGGGGTACAGCACAGGCCTTACGGGTGATGAACTTGCCGGATATCTTCTATCAAAAGGTATCAATAATGCGCTTATGCTTGATGGAGGTGCTTCCACCACAATGGTAGTAAATGGAAAAGTTGTAAACAGCCCTTCATACAGGGGGAGAGAACGGGATGTAGGAGGGGCGATTATTATTAAGGTTGACAAATGAAGGAAAATTACATATAATTTTTATTAGCAGGTGATAGTATTAGGTAATTAATAGTTTTTAATTTAAGAGACAGGAGGAAATGAAATGCTTTCTAACGTAGAAATTCAAAAGATCATCCCTCACAGGTATCCTTTTTTGCTTGTGGACAGAATTGAAGAGATGGAAGTTGGTAAAAAAGCTGTTGGAATTAAAAATGTAACGGTAAACGAACCATTCTTTCAAGGGCATTTTCCTGGCAATCCTATTATGCCCGGTGTGCTCATTGTTGAGGCATTAGCTCAGGTAGGAGCAGTTGCAATACTCTCTATGGAAGAATATAAAGGAAAGTTAGGAGTATTTACAGGTATTGATAATTTCAGATTCAGGAAACAGGTAAGACCGGGTGATACACTCAGGCTGGAAGTAGAAATGACAGCATTCAAAAGAGGTATTGGCAAAGCAAATGGTACAGCTTATATAGGTGATGAAGTAGCAGCTTCCGGCGAGCTAATGTTTGCAATTGTTGAGAATAAATAAAAATATGCGACAACCGAGAACCGTCCCCTGTCGCGCGTCTCCTTCGCGACATGGGGACGGTTCCTCAGTCGCATATATGTAAGTTAGTCTATATCTGAACCAGAGCTTTTGAATCAAATTCTGCATTCTTAAGCATCATTTCTCCGACCTTATAAATATCTCCGGCTCCCATCGTAATTACGAGGTCTCCCTCTTGGGCTTGTTCAAGGATATATGAAACAATTTCATCAAAATCGGAGATGTGCTGTGCACGACCACCTTTATCGTTTATTTGTTCAACCAAATCTCTTGAATGTACCTTTCCCTCATCTGCTTCTCTCGCAGCATAAATATCAGCTATAATAACTCTATCAGCATCTACAAAGGCTTCTGAAAATTCATCCAGCAGTGCCAGCGTTCTTGTATAAGTATGGGGTTGAAAAATGCACCATAGTCTTTTGTGAGGAAATTTCGATGCTGCTGCAAGGGTCGCCTTTATCTCGGTAGGATGATGGGCATAGTCATCCACAATTGTAAAACCGTTTAGTTTTCCTTTGATTTCAAAGCGCCGGTGAGTACCTTTAAAAGCATAAAGGGCAGCGGCAATATGCTTTATATCTACGTTCAGAGCATAAGCGCACGCAGCGGCTGCAAGCGCATTATATACATTATGAATACCCGGGATGCTAAGCTGTATATTTGTAAGCTTGATCCCTCTATAAATAATATCAAAATTCGCAAAACCATATGAATTAAAGGTAATATTTTCTGCCTTCCAGTCATAAGATTGCTCTTTCATTCCATAGGTTAATATGTTACATTTCAGACCATCAACGGCTCTAAGTGCATTGCTATCGTCAGCGCATACTATTGCATATCCATTAACGGGAATAAGTTGGGCAAATTTTCTAAACGAGTGAATAATATGGTCTAAATCTTTAAAATAGTCAAGATGATCTGCTTCAATATTAAGTATTATCCCAATATACGGATAGAACTTAAGAAAGCTCTCAACGTATTCGCAAGCTTCTGTAACAAAATATGTACTATTCCCCACCCGGACGTTGCCACCTATCGCATCTAGTTCACCACCGACCAATATGGTAGGGTCCAGATTCGCATGCATCAGGATCAACGAAACCATAGATGTAGTAGTTGTTTTTCCATGAGTTCCTGATACTGCAACGGCATTCTGGTATTTTTTCATAATTTCCCCTAATAAGGCAGGCCTTTCAATAATAGGGATATTTAATTCTCTGGCAGCTTGCATTTCCGGGTTGGAATTTTTTACTGCTGCTGTATATATTACAAGATCTGCTCCTGTAACATTTTCCTTTGCATGACCAAGAAAGAATCTAACCCCTATATCCTTCAGCTTATCGGTAAGGGACGATTCTTTTATATCGGAGCCGGAAACTAAACATCCATTGTTTACAAGTATTTCAGCAAGGGCACTCATGCTAATACCGCCAATACCGATAAAATGGATATGGGTACCGGGTTTTAATAATTCGAGTTTAAATTCAGGCAAATGTAACACTCCTCACTTAACCCAAAACATAAGTATTCATCTCAGCTTTGGGGTTATTGTCAATTATTATCAATTCTAACATATTGCATTCATTATTTTACCTATTTATTATACATCATTAATGCAAGAATAAAAATAGTTTGTCGTACGCAAATACTAAAATTAGCGAACTGTGAACTTTTCCTTAATTATTATATGGAAAAATTTTTTAAAATATATACTCTGCTTTGAATAAAATTTGTTTTATAGATGTAAGCAGGGTAGAAAAAAGCAGCACCAGGTATAGTGAATAATTTTTTAAAAAAGCTTTTAAATATTCGTCTATTTGTGTATAATGATGGATAAATAGTTAGTAGTTCGTGGGAGGATAGCTAATGGAGAAGTTACAAAGAAATGAGAGAATTGCAGCCTTGATTAAAATTCTAAGTGATCAGCCGAATCAACTGTTTACATTTAATTATTTTGTTGAAAACTTTAATTGTGCAAAATCTACACTAAGTGAAGATGTTGAGCTATTAAAAGGAATTGTGGAAAAATTTGAACTGGGTACAATCGAGACTGTTTCGGGAGCAGCTGGAGGAGTTAAATATATACCTGTACTTGGAAAAGAAAAAGTAAAAACGATTGTATCTAATTTGTGCAACAGTCTTTCGGATTCCAACCGGATTCTTTCGGGAGGGTTTCTGTATATGACAGATATTATTTACAATCCAACCGTTGTAGATAATATAGGTAAGATATTTGCAGGACAGTTTATAAACGATGATATTGATTATGTAGTAACAGTAGAAACAAAGGGAATTCCGATATCAATGATGACTGCAAGATATTTAAATGTGCCTTTAATTATTGTAAGAAGGGATAGTAAGGTAACTGAAGGATCATCGGTGAATATTAACTACGTATCTGCCTCCAGCCGGAGAATTCAGACCATGTCCCTGTCACGAAGGGCAATCAAAAAAAATTCAAAAGTTTTATTCGTTGACGATTTTATGAAAGGCGGAGGGACAGCACGGGGGATTATTGAACTTATGAAAGAGTTTGAGTCGACAGTAGAAGGCATCGCAGTTTTAATTTCAACAAAAGAACCCTCAAAAAAATTTATCAATGAATATTTTTCTTTAATGATATTAAATGACGTTGATGAACAACAAAATATCATAGACTTAAAACCGGGTATAAAATTAGATTAAATTGCGAATGATAAATTATGAATTGAGAATATTAAAAAGAGCATTAGGATTTACGACATGCAGCTAACCTAGTTACTTCGCAGGAGGTGGAGAGCACATCATGGAAATAACTGATATTCGTATAAGAAAAATCAATGCAGAAGGTAAAATGAAAGCAGTTGTATCTGTAACCTTTGATAATGCTTTTGTAGTACATGATATTAAAGTTATCGAAAGTCAGGATAAGATGTTTATTGCAATGCCCAGCCGAAAAACACCCGATGGTGAATTCAAGGATATTGCACATCCAATTAATGCTGAGATGCGTGAAATGCTTCAAAATGCCATATTGGAGAAGTTTGAAACAACTGTAATCCAGGAAAATGAGCTTACACAGGATGAGGGAATTTTATAAGATTTACTGATTCTGAAGAAAAGACACTGTATGGTGTCTTTTTTTGTATGGAATATTATAGTAAAACTTCAGGAATATCAGTTATTGGAAGAATACTCTTTAAATAAATTTTGTATACAATATTTTATTTAAAGGGTTGAAAAAAAATTAAAAAAGTGAGAGAATAGTAACGGTAAAAATTTAACGAGGATGGTGTTTTTGTTTGGAAGACTTGTCCGCAATTATTTTAGCTGCTGGTGAAGGCAAGCGAATGAAGTCAAAAATGTCCAAGGTACTCCATAAAATATGTGGCAAAGCACTTGTGGAATGGGTATATGGTTCTGTTCAAAATGCAGGTATTCAGGACTGTATAGTGGTAGTAGGACATAAAGCCGAAGAAGTAATGGAATATATGGGGGATAAAGTACGATTTGCTTTACAGAAGGAACAGTTAGGTACCGGACACGCGGTAATGCAGGCTCAACCCATGCTGGAGAATAAACAAGGGTATGTAATTGTATTATATGGAGATACTCCACTAATAAAAGGAGAAACAATAAAAAAAGCACTTGATTATCATATCCAAAACGGTAACGCTGCTACTATTATTACTACTGAACTTGAAGATGCTACAGGTTATGGGAGAATTATAAGGGACGCTCAAGGTAATGTTGTAAAGATAATAGAGCATAGAGATGCGAATGAACAGGAAAGAGCAATCAAAGAAGTTAATCCAGGGGTATATTGTTTTACAATAAAGCATTTATTGGACGCTCTAGGCAAAATAAATAATAACAATTCACAAGGTGAATATTATCTTACAGACACTATTGAAATTCTCATCAATGAAAAATTCAAAGTTGGAGCACTAAAAATTGATGATTCCAACGAATTATCAGGTATCAATAACCGTATACAGCTTTCTCAGGCTGAAAAGGTAATGCAACAGAGAATTTTGTCAAAACACATGGAGAATGGTGTAACCATTATTGACCCTTCTAATACGTACATTCAGGCAGATGTAGAAATAGAAATGGATACCATTATTTATCCCGGCTGCATCATAGAGGGAAATACCAGGATTGGTGAAGGTTGTACCATAGGGCCTAATAGCCGGATTATAAGCTCTACTATTGAGAAAAATGTAGAAGTACAAAATTCAGTTGTCATAGAAAGTCATGTAAGTGAAGACACTCATGTAGGCCCTTTTGCCTATATAAGACCGGAAAGCAGAATTGGACGAAATGTAAAAATTGGTGACTTTGTTGAGATTAAAAAGTCGGTAATTGGTGATAACACAAAAGTTTCTCATCTTACTTACATAGGGGATGCTGAAGTGGGAAAAAATGTGAATATGGGGTGCGGTACGGTAACAGTGAACTATGATGGACAGAGGAAGCATAAGACCGTGATAGGAGATAATACCTTTGTTGGTTGCAATGTAAATCTTGTTGCTCCGGTTACTGTTAATAAGAATGCATACATAGCAGCCGGCTCTACGATTACAGATGAAGTGCCCGAAGGATCACTGGCCATTGCAAGAGAACGCCAGGTAGTCAAAGAAGGCTGGGTGGAAAAGAGGGGGAGAGTACACAAATGATAACACATGGAAAAAACATTAAAATATTTACTGCCAATGCAAATCCTAAGCTGGCAAAAGCAATAGCAGAAATCATTGGAATTCCTGTAGGAAATTCCGAAGTTGGAACTTTCAGTGATGGAGAGATATTTGTTAACATTGGAGAAACAGTAAGAGGTTCTGATGTTTTTGTGGTTCAATCCACAAGCTACCCTGTTAATGATCATTTAATGGAATTGCTTATAATGATTGATGCATTTAAAAGAGCTTCAGCAGGAAGAATTACTGCGGTTATTCCTTATTTCGGTTATGCAAGGCAGGACCGTAAAGCAAAAGCAAGAGACCCTATCTCTGCGAAACTGGTAGCAGACCTTATAGCAACAGCAGGAGCAGACAGAGTGCTGACAATGGACCTTCATGCTCCGCAGATACAGGGTTTCTTTAATATTCCGGTAGATCATTTGCTGGGAGTACCGATATTAGGCCAATACTATACAAATAAATTCCAAGATAGTAAAGATGATGTAGTAGTCGTTTCACCTGACCTGGGAAGCGTAACAAGGGCGAGAAATTTTGCTGCCCGTCTTGATGCTCCACTGGCAATTATTGATAAAAGAAGACCGAAGGCAAATGTAGCGGAGGTAATGAATGTTATAGGCGATATTATTGACAAGAAGGTAATTCTTGTCGATGACATGATTGATACTGCCGGTACCATTACGCACGGTGCGAAAGCATTAATGGAGCGAGGGGCCAAAGAAGTATATGCTTGCTGCACACACGGTGTACTTTCCGGTCCGGCGATAGAGAGAATTGCTCAGTCACCAATAAAAGAGCTGGTAACACTGGATACAATTCCACTATCACCGGAGAAAACCATTGACAAAATTAAAGTGCTATCAGTCGCACCAATATTTGCAGAAGCAATTGAAAGGATTTACGAAGACTTACCGGTGAGCACGCTGTTTGTGTAATATGAAAATAGTGGGGAGTGGACAGTGGGGAGTAAAACCGAACCACAAAAATGGAAATATGCAGCAACCTATCAGGTCAGGTATTCATGCCTGGCCTTTTGGTCGTATGATTCAATGATAACATAGAAAGGTTGATTAAAGCTATGTATCTCATCGTTGGCCTGGGCAACCCGGGCAGTAAATATGCAGGAACCAGACATAATGTTGGCTTTGAAGTAATAGACTATTTAGCAGCTTTATACAATATTGCAGTTACAAAGGTAAAACATAAAGCATTAATTGGTGAAGGAATGATACAAGGAAAAAAAGTGGTACTTGCAAAGCCGCAGACATATATGAATCTCAGTGGCGAGAGCATCAGGGAAATGAAAGAATGGTATAAAATTAATAATGATAACATAATTGTAATATATGATGACATCAGTCTCGAACCGGGGAAATTAAGAATTAGAGCCAAGGGCAGTGCAGGAGGACACAATGGAATTAAATCTATTATATACCAGCTGAACTCAGATGTTTTTCCAAGAATCAAAATCGGTGTAGGACAGCCTTCACACCCGGACTATGATCTTGCAGACTTTGTATTAGGCCGATTTAGTGAAAAAGAGCAGGAGATTATGATAAATTCCCTGAAAAAAGCTGCTGATGCTGTGCCGGTCATTATCCAGGCAGGAGTAAATGAAGCAATGAACAGGTTTAATGGAGGATAAAATGAAAGGTTTTACTGATTTTCTTTTAGAACTGGAAGAATATAATACATTACTTGCCGGGATAAAAGAAGGAATAAGTCCTATCAATATTATCGGCGCTTCCGATTCTCAGAAAACCCACCTGATGTATTCAGTGTGTGAACATACTAAAAGGCCGTGCCTGATTGTTACTTATAATGATCTGCAGGCTAAAAAACTTTATGAAGATATGAGTTTCTTTATAGGGGATAAAGTAAAGTTGTTTCCAAGTAAAGAATTGATACTTTACGATATTGAAGCTCATAGTACCGAGATACTCCAGAAGCGGATTGAAGTATTGGATGCGTTATGCAGAGATGGTGAAAAGACAGTTGTAATAGCATCAATAGAGGCGCTGCAGCAATATACTATTCCTCATGAGGTTTACATAAAACATAGAATGACTTTAAGAGTCGGCATGATCTATGACCAGCATGAAATAATTGAAAATTTTACAGCTATGGGCTATGAACGTGTCGATATGGTGGAAGGCAGAGGACAGTTCAGCGTAAGAGGAGGAATTGTTGATTTTTATCCTCTTATTTCCAACTGCGCCTACAGGATAGAATTTTTTGACGATGAGATAGATTCTATCCGGGAATTTGACGTACTAACACAATTATCCATAGATAAGGTAGATGAAGTAAGCGTACCTATGGCAAGAGAAGTAGTGTTTCATAAGGATGATATAGATAACATTGCTGATAAAATGGGCACAATGTTAAAAAAACTTGAAAATAAATTAGCTGTTAGTAAGAACAAGGAAGTTATCAACCTGGCTATCCAGCACCTGGGCGAGGATGTGGAAAAAATCCGGCAGCAGCACTATTTTGCTTCCATAGACAAATATCTACCTATTATATACACAGGACAGCCAACTCTCTTACAATATTTAAGCAATAATGCACTCATTTTTATTGACGAACCGTCAAGGGTAAGGCAAAGAGCAGAGACAGTTGAGTTGGAATTTAATGAAACAGTTAAATCGATGATGGAAAAAGGGTTATTACTGGAAGAAACGAGTAAATTGCTTATTGATTATGCTGACTTGATAAAGCAATTTACTGCCAGGGTACTTATAGGGATCAGCGCGCTTTCCCATTCAAGCCCTGATTATAAACCTAAGCGTATCGTGAATATGGTAACCAAAACACTACATTCCTTTCATGGGAAGATTGAATTCCTATATGACGATTTAAAGGTATGGAAAGAGAAAAAATATAGGATTGTAGTGCTATCCGGTACCAAAAACCGGGGAGAGAAACTTGTTGAAACACTAAATGATATGAAACTGAACAGCATATATGTTCACGAATTAAACGAAGTGATTCCCAGAGGACAAATCGTAGTAACCCATGGAAGTTTAAATAAAGGCTTCGAATATCCTTTGATAAATTTCGTCCTTGTAAGCGATAAAGAGATATTCGGACAAGAGAGAAAGATAAATAAGGCAAAACTTAGAAAGTCAGCTAATAGGATTAAGGCATTTACAGATTTAAGCATAGGGGATTATGTCGTCCACCAAAATCACGGCATAGGCCAGTATATTGGAATAGAGAAATTGGTGGTGGAAGGAGCATCGAAAGACTATTTAAAAATAAAGTACCAGGGGGATGACTTTTTATATGTTCCCACAAACCAGCTGGACCTCATTCAAAAATATATAGGGGCGGACGGGAAGATACCCCGTCTGCATAAACTGGGAGGTACTGATTGGGCAAAAACAAAAAGCAAGGTTAGAAAATCTGTCCAGGAACTTGCCAGGGGTCTGCTGGAACTTTATGCTGCCCGGCAGGCTCTAAAAGGGTATGCATTTTCACCCGATACTGCGTGGCAGCGCCAGTTTGAAGATACCTTTCCTTATGAAGAAACAGCCGACCAGCTGCGGTGCATAGAGGAAGTCAAGAAGGATATGGAGAAACCCATGCCGATGGACCGGCTGTTGTGCGGCGATGTAGGATACGGTAAAACTGAAGTGGCTATCAGGGCGGCTTTTAAAGCGGCTATGGATGGGAAACAGGTTGCCTACCTGGTGCCTACAACCGTACTTGCGCAACAGCATTACAGCAACTTTGTACAGCGAATGAAGGATTTTCCCGTGAAAGTTGAAATGTTAAGCCGGTTTAGGAGTGCGGCAGAACAGAAAAATATAGTGAAGCAGCTAAAAACAGGAGAAATCGATATTATTATTGGTACCCACAGGATCCTCCAGAAGGATTTGCAGTTTAAAGACCTGGGACTTGTAATTATAGACGAAGAGCAAAGGTTTGGTGTTGCGCATAAGGAGAAGCTGAAAAATATTAAAAAAGATGTGGATGTGCTGACACTAACCGCTACCCCAATACCCAGGACACTGCACATGTCCATGATAGGAATAAGGGATATGAGCGTTATTGAAGAACCACCGGAAGACAGATACCCTGTCCAGACATATGTGTTAGAATACAATTATGCGTTAATTCAGGATGCCATTATTAGAGAAATCAATAGGGGAGGACAGGTATATTACTTATATAACAGGGTTAAAGAAATATATAAGGTAGCACAGGAAATTCAGCAGATGGTACCGGAGGCAAGAGTAACGGTAGCCCATGGACAGATGAATGAAGATGAGCTGGAAGAGGCTATGCTCAAGGTTTTAAATGGAGAGGCGGATGTTTTGGTCTGCACCACTATTATTGAAACAGGTCTGGATATTCCGAATATGAATACCATTATTATTGAAGATGCTGATAGGATGGGATTATCACAGCTCTATCAGTTGAGAGGAAGAGTAGGGCGGTCTAACAGGCTTGCCTATGCGTATCTTACCTATAGAAAGGATAAAGTGCTGCAGGAAGCCGCTGAGAAGAGATTACAGGCGATAAAGGAGTTTACAGAATTCGGCTCAGGATTTAAAATAGCAATGCGTGACCTGGAAATCAGGGGTGCCGGTAATCTTCTTGGACCGGAGCAGCATGGACATATGGAAGCAGTAGGATATGACATGTACTGCAAGCTGTTGGAAGAGGTAGTAAAGGAATTAAAAGGAGAGCCTGTGGAAGAAATGGTTGAAACTGCTGTTGATATTAATGTGGATGCATATATACCGGAGAGTTATATTAAAAATCACAGCCAGCGGGTGGAGATTTATAAAAAAATTGCATCCATACAGGATTTACAGGATTCCTATGATGTTGAAGAAGAAATGGAGGACCGCTATGGTGATTTGCCTGTCCCGGCAGCCAATCTTATAAAGATAGCCCTGATAAAAAGTCTTGCCAATGAATTAAAGATCTCAACAGTCAGTCAGAAAGGTGCGAATATATTCATACAATTTCACAATGATAAAAGTATTAATATGAAGGCAGTTGTTGAGGTGGTGAATCAGTTTAAAGGGCAAATATTATTTACAGCCAGTGATAAACCTTATTTAACCTATAAAATAGCAAGTATGGAAAATACTAAACTATTGGATAATATTAAGATTATATTACAACAGCTGAAAGAATTGCAGACAAGCTAAATTTCAAGTATAATTATAATAGGAAAAAACATGTTAAGATAAATTTAATGTTAGGAGTTGTTCTACTTGAAAATTAAGGCGTTATCACTGGTTTTATGCATGAGTCTTGTTTTTGGTTTTATTTTTTCGGGATGCAGTGATGTAGATATAAATAAAGAAGTTGCAACTGTAAACGGTGAAAAGATTACAGTCAGGGAATACAACTTCTTTCTGTGGACTGTGAAAGAAAGAATGGAGCTGGAAGCATATAAGGAAAATGTAGAAAATTTCTGGGATACAGAAATAGAAGGTAAAAAGGCGGTTGATGTAGCAAAAGAAAAAGCACTGGAGGCAGCCGTAAAAAACAAAATTGAATTACAAAAGGCAAAAGAGTTGGGGTTAAGCTTAACCGAAAGTGAATTAAAAGAGATTACGGAGCAGAAAAAAGCCTATGTGAATAGCTGGGGTGGAAAGGAAAATTACCAAAAGTTGTTGAAAGAGAAGGGATTATCCGATAAAAGCTTTACCGAGATTCTTGAAAAATTAAAGATATCTGAAAAGCTTTATAAGAAGGTTACAAGTGAAGGTACAGAATATAACATTTCTGAACAAGAAATGAAAGACTACTATGAAAAAAATAAAGAACAATTGAAAGTATCAAAAGTAAGAGCAAAACATATTCTTTTAAGTATCGTTGATGAAAATAAAAAACCGCTTCCTCAGGAAAAACAGGATGAAGCTAAGAAAAAAGCAGAAGAAGTTTATGCAAAGGTAAAAGCAGGCGAGGATTTTGACAAACTGATGAAAGAATATTCCCAGGACCCCGGGCTTAAGGATTATCCTGAAGGATACACCTTTAGTAAAGATGAACCTTATGCTGAGGAGTTTAAAAATGCAGCTTTTTCTCTTGAAAAAGGAGGAATAAGCGATATTGTTAAGACGGACTTTGGGTATCACATTATAAAAGTTGAAGATAAGTTTGATGAATATTATTCTTTCGATCAGGTAAAAGAAGGAATTAAGCAGTATATCATCGGACAGAAATATAATGATGCAGTTAAGAAATGGAAAGATGCAGCGAATATCGTGACAAATGAAGCAGTTTTAAAGCAGATAAAAGTAAAAACAGATAAATAATAGTAAAAATAGCCGAAATAGAATTTCGGCTATTTTTTTTTGGCATAATTACGCCAATGAATGCAGAGAGTGCAAAAACATGTATAAAACACCAATAAATTAATAATACTAAAAATGTAATTAACATTTACAATTATTACAAATTGAAAAGAGGAGGTAATATACATGAAAGCGACCGGAATAGTAAGACGTATAGATGACCTTGGAAGAGTTGTAATCCCTAAAGAAATAAGAAGGACAATGAGAATAAGAGAAGGAGACCCTTTAGAAATATTTACTGATAAGGAAGGAGAAGTAATACTCAAAAAATATTCTCCAATAGGGGAATTAAGTGACTTTGCCTCCCAATATGCAGAAACTCTTGCAAAAACGAGCGGACATGCTATCTGCATAACAGATAAGGACTCAGTAATAGCTGTTTCAGGAGCTCCTAAAAAGGATTTCTTTGAAAAAAGGGTGAGCGGAGATTTAGAAAAGGTAATGCAGGAGAAAACCACCTTCATGATGAAGCCTGGAGAAGAAAAAAAGATTTCAGTGGTTGAAGGTGGGGATAATAAATATTCTGTAGGAGTAGTAGCGCCCATCATATCTGAAGGTGACACCATCGGTTCAGTTGTATTTTTAACTGCTGATCCCAATGTGCATATGGGTGAAGTGGAAAGCAAACTTGCCCAATCCGCAGCCGGATTCCTTGGAAAACAATTAGAACAGTAACTAAAGATTAAAAATATGAGCTTTATCATATAAAAACAGATGGCATAAGCGTTGCTGTCTGTTTTTTTCACATTTGCATCTTTCTTTTGTTAGAAATGATTGGTATAATATATCAAGTCGGGTGAATAAATTAATATAAAAATTGTATTTTCATTATTTTATGTGCTTTTATATAAAATCTTTAATGCTATTTATATAATACGAGAGGGCGGGAGAACATTGGGTAAAACTCATAGGCAGACATTTTTACAGGGGGCTTTAATATTAGTAGCTGCAAATGCATTAGTAAAGATTATTGGCGCTTTATTTAAAGTTCCTTTGACCTATCTGATACATCGGGATGGAATGGGCATATTTAACACTGCATATACAATGTATACATGGATGTTTGTAATTGCAACTGCAGGATTGCCTATTGCTGTATCTAAAATGGTTTCAGAAAGTGTCGCGCGCGGCAATCGGCAGGAAGCACATAAGGTCTTTCATGTAGCATTTTATCTTTTGAGCGTAATTGGAATTGCAGGAACGGCAGTGTTATTCTTTGGAGCAAAGTTTTTTGCCGACGCTTTGGGGAATTCCCGTGCTTATCTTGCGATAATGGCTGTATCTCCAGCACTTTTATTTGTGGCGTTAATGTCCGCTTACAGAGGATATTTTCAGGGGCTTCAGAATATGATACCGACAGCTGTTTCTGAGGTAATTGAAGCACTGGGGAAATTGGTTATAGGATATTTGCTGGCCTATTTATGGTTATCCCGAGGGGTAGAATATGCCTCTGCAGGAGCTGTTTTGGGGGTTTCAACCGGTGCTTTTTTAGGAGCTGTAGGTCTTTATATTATTTATCAAATATCACATGAAAAATTACTTAATCGAGTAGATACTGCAAAAAGTAGTAATATAAAAATTAGATCTACAAGGCAAATTCTTTCTGAACTTGTCCGAATTGCCGTGCCTATCACAATTGGCGCTTCAGTATTTAGTTTGACAAACGTTATAGATATGGCAATGATTATGAATCGGTTGAAATCCATAGGTTTTTCGGAGATTGAGGCGAGTAGTTTATATGGTTCCCATTCCGGTTATGCGGTTCCGATGTTTAACCTTCCACCTACAATCATTGTCGCCTTAAGTATAAGCATTGTACCTGCTATAGCGAGTGCCCTTGCAGTAAATAATATTAAATTGGCTAAAAAGACAACCGAATCGGCATTAAGAATAACACTGCTTTTTGCATTGCCTTCTGCAATAGGCTTATCCTTACTTGCAGAACCTATTTTACAGCTTGTTTATAAAGACACCGGAGCAACAACTTTATTAAATATATTAGGGATAGCAGTGGTATTTGTTTCTTTAGTTTTAGTTACCAATGCAATATTGCAGGCTACCGGAAGAGTCATGATTCCGGTAAGAAACATGCTTATAGGTGGAAGCGTCAAGGTTATTACAAACTACATTTTAGTAGGTATTCCCGAAATTAATATAAATGGAGCACCAATAGGGACAAATATATGTTATTTTGTTATAATTGTGTTAAACTTGGCAGCAGTAAGAAAAGCCACAAACGCTGAGTATAAATTCATTGATTTTATACTAAAGCCAATTATAGCAGTTGCATCAATGGGTATAGCAGTGATTTTTACATATAATAAATCAATGCTAATCACTCAAAGCAATACTATATCTACGCTTGGAGCAATCGCAGCAGGAGCGCTTATCTACGGATTAATGCTTATTGCTATCGGTGGTATCAAGAAAGATGATATTGAAATGATGCCAAAGGGCGAAAAAATATTAAAGTTATTTAATAAATTTGGACTATTAAAATAAAATTTTTAACTATTAATTTATCATGCGTTCATGGTTCACGGTTTACAGAAAATTCAGAAAATGCACCCTTTTAGCTTCTTGTAACCGTGACCTGTGAACCGTGAACTGATTATTGGAGGTGTACATATGACAAAAAAGCAATACACATTTGAAGAACTGCTAGATATCATGGAACTGTTGCGCAGCGAGAAGGGATGTCCCTGGGATAGGGAACAGACTCATGAGAGTTTAAAGAAATACCTGATAGAAGAAACTTATGAGGCATTGGAAGCTCTTGATTCGGGGGATAGGCATAAATTTGCAGATGAGCTGGGAGATTTACTGCTGCAGATTGTATTTCATGCTCAAATTGGCAAAGAAGAAGGGACTTTTGACATAAATGACGTTATATCACTAATATGCCAGAAGATGATTGACAGGCATACCCATGTTTTTGGACAAGCCAAGGCGGACACAGCTGATGAGGTATTGGGCAATTGGGAAGAGATAAAAAAGAAAGAAAAAGGCCTTCAGAACCATACCCAGGTGCTGAGGGATGTATCGTCATACCTTCCTGCATTAATGAGAAGTTATAAGGTGCAGCAGAAAGCCGCAAAAGTTGGCTTTGATTGGGATGATGTAACCGGGGCCGTAGAAAAGGTAAAAGAAGAGATAAATGAGCTGGAGCAGGTATATAAGACCGAAAATATGGGAAAAATTGAAGAAGAAATAGGAGATCTTCTTTTTGCAGTTGTAAATGTTGCCCGGTTCCTAAAAGTTCATCCCGAGTTGGCACTTACTGCGACAATTGAAAAGTTCATAAGCAGGTTTGAATACATAGAACAAAATTGCAGTAGGTTCGACAAAAAATTGGAAGAAATGACATTAGAAGAGATGGATTTCTTGTGGAATGAGGCAAAAACACATATTTTTCAAAAAAAAGATAAAAACTATGACTAAAAAAGAAGGATTTTTAAAAACTATAGCGAATATGCTATATGTACACAATATTACAATAGGAGGAGTACAACATGAATAAGGCAGAATTAGTAGCCGCAATGGCTGAAAAAAGTGAAATGTCCAAAAAAGATGCAGAAAAAGCATTAAACGCATTTATTGACAGTGTACAAGATGCTCTTGTAAAAGGAGACAAGGTACAACTAGTTGGATTCGGATCCTTTGAAGTTAGACAAAGAGCAGAAAGAAAGGGAAGAAACCCTCAAACTAAAGAAGAAATCACTATTCCTGCTTCAAAGGTACCGGTATTCAAGGTAGGAAAAGCATTAAGAGATGCTGTAAGCAAATAATAAATAACGTACACAATTGAAAAATCAGGTTAAAGCCTGATTTTTTTCAATTTCATCAGTTTTATTTGTAAAGGCAGGGTTCTCCCTGTAATGTTTTTTAGGGGAGTGTAGGACATGCGATTAGATAAATTTTTAAAAAATTCCAGGTTAATTAAGAGAAGGACTATTGCCAATGAGGCATGTGATCAAGGGCGGGTAAAAATAAACCAAAGAGTAGCGAAAGCCGGCGCAGAGGTTAAAGTAGGTGATGTAATTGAGATTCAGTTTGGTGAAAAAATCGTAAAGGTAGAAGTTCTCAATATTTCTGAGCATGTACAAAAAGGTGATGCGGCAGGGCTTTACCGAGTTATAGATTGAGATACAGATAAAGATACAGATAAATATAATGAAGATAAACATAATGAAGATAAACATAATGAAGAAAAACTCTGATAGATAATACTCTATTAGAGTTTTTCATCTTCATCTTTATCTTTATCTGTATCTAACCACTGCTGCTTGTCATATTCTCATCTTGCAACGCATATATATGTAGTAGATGTGATATTGTCAAAAATGCGTTAATGGGGGTATTAACAATGGCTGAGGATAAGAAAAACGTAAAGACGGGAACTAAAGCAGTAACTCAGAACCTGGTGATGGAGAATAGAGAAAAACTGAGTGTTACCGGAGTAATAGATGTAGAAAGTTTTGATGAAGAGGGTATCATTCTGCATACTGAGCTCGGTGTTCTTATTATAAAAGGAGAAGAACTGCACATTAATAAATTGGACATAGATAGTGGTGAATTAGCAATCGAAGGGGACATAAGCAGTTGTACCTATACTGATGAAGATAATATGAAGTCAAAAGGGCTAGGATTCCTGGGTAAAATGTTTAGATAGGGTCTTATAATTGAGGTGAGGCGTTTGGAAGTATCTGTGACCAATCAGGCGTTCATATTTCTGAGTTCGGTTATAGGTGGATTAATTGTCGGCTTTGTATTTGATATTTTTAGAATACTAAGGCGGGTTATAAAAACTGCAAATTTTATTATCTATTTACAGGACATATTATTCTGGATCCTGGTGACAATTATAATTTTTTCATTGGTTTTTATTACAAATGATGGCGAATTAAGATGGTATGAATTTCTGGGCGTAATATTGGGAGTGATATTCTATAATTTACTGTTTAGTACATATGTTATAGTAGTCTCTGTTACCGTTATCAATTTTATAAAAAAAGTGCTGTTATTTATAATAAAAATCATCTTATTTCCCTTTGTATTCATTTATAAGATATTTAGAAAGCCCTGCATGTTTTTGCTTGGTACAATAAAGAAGATATTCAGAGGCCTTTATAAGCTCATAAAGAAGGGGATAGACAAAATAGTATTCTCGATTAAAAGTGTAAACAAGATGCTAAAAAAGGTTTAGTTATATGATAGCAGAATGTTTATTAACATTTTAAGTAAAAAAATGGGTAACCTAGCAGGAATTTTTGATTTTGCGAAGAATAATATATTAATATGAACACAAGAATAGAGTGGGTGCAAAACAAATGAAGAAAAAGGGTATAAAATCGGTGTTAAAAAAAATATTATTGACTGCTTCAGCCATATATGTAGTCTATATATTGATTCAACAACAAGTGATGTTAAATTATTATAGAGATCAAGAAAAGTATTATTTACAAAAAATTGAAGAAGAAAAAGCAAAAACAGAACATTTGGAAAAACTTAAGGTTCTATACAGCACTGAAGCATATATTGAACAAATTGCCAGGGATAAGCTGGGCTTTGTAAAAAATGGTGAAAAAGTATTTATTGATGCAACAAATCGGTAAATTTCTTGACAGGTGAGATAAACCAATATATAATTAGCTTAGGTAATGAAGCGCATAAGCGCTGCTAAAAACTAAAGGAGGAATTTTTTTAGTATGCTGGTTGAAGTAGGCAAAGTAGTTGAAGGAAAGGTTACTGGAATTACAGGTTTTGGAGCTTTTGTTCAACTACCTGACGGCAAGACAGGCTTGGTTCATATTTCTGAAGTGGCTGTGGAATATGTCAAGGACATTAAAAAACATCTCAAAGAAAATCAAGTAGTAAAAGTAAAAGTATTATCGGTGGATAATGATGGGAAGATTAGCCTGTCAATTAAAAAAGCTCTTGAGAATGAATCTAATAGATCCACTAGATCATCTTCAAGGCCGCCAGTAGATATTGATTGGTCACGTAGAAATAATAATGAGAATTTGTCTTTTGAAGATAAATTATTAAAATTTAAACAAGATAGTGATGAAAGAATGCAGGATCTCAAAAGGAGCATTGAGTCTAAGAGAGGCGGAGGATATAAGAGGTCAGCGAATATATTTTAATAAATTAGTTCACAATTAATAGTTATTTTGATGGGTTATTGCACATTCATCATGTAAACTGTAGTGCTCTATTAGATTAAGCAGAAGATTTTGATATAGATGCTAATAAAGGACATGAAGGCAGAGTGCCGGGGATTCCCCGGCTTTACTATTGTATGATAGTACTAAAAAGAGTCCCTTATCATCAGTTAGCAATTCACCATAATTAAAGTACATATCAAAATTTGTGAACCGTGACTTGTTAACTATGAGCATTTTAATATTACCAAAAATTTCTTGAAAAAAAGTGTTGACAAAAATGAAAAAAGGATGTAGAATAATATTTGTCGCTAGACGACAGCAATAAAAAGTGATAATAATTAAAATATTATAAAGTTATTAAAATATGCCGGAGTGGCGGAACTGGCAGACGCACAGGACTTAAAATCCTGCGGTCCCAAAAGATCGTACCGGTTCGATTCCGGTCTCCGGCACCACTTTAATTTAATAACATCTATATCGCGGGGTGGAGCAGTCCGGTAGCTCGTCGGGCTCATAACCCGAAGGTCGGTGGTTCAAATCCGCCCCCCGCAACCAAGAAAGTCACAACTTGCAAAGTCTTAAAGTTTGCAAGTTTTTTTTATTTTTATATGACTATGACTTTTAGTCAGTAACCTATTGCCAACCGAACGTTTGTTTGGTATAATTTAACTACAAACGTTTGTTCGGGAGGTTGTTGACTATGGCTAAACAAGAAGCAATAAGCTTCATGGAGTTTAAGAATAAGTTTAATAGTGAGGACGCTTGCCGGGAGCACCTTTTTAAGATGCGCTGGCCTGATGGCTTTAAGTGCCCTAAATGCGGTAACGAGACCTATTACGTTATTTCAACAAGAAACCGCTATGAGTGCACCGCTTGCCACTATCAAGCATCCGTCACAGTAGGTACCGTTATGGAGAAGACGCACATTAAGCTTGAAAAGTGGTTTTGGGCCATTTACTTTGTAGGAAGGGACAAAAGGGGGTGTTCGGCCATGATGCTTTCAAAGGAGCTTGAAATATCCTACAAAGCAGCCTGGTTCATGCTCCACAGAATCCGTAAGGCCATGAAGGATCGGGATTCACAATACCTGCTTGCCGGTGTGGTAGAACTGGATGATGCATATTTTGGTTCACCGGACGAAGGAGGTAAACGTGGCAGGGGGACCAGTAAAGCTAAAGTAATGGTAGGTTTGTCGCTTAATGAAGAAGGTCATCCCCAGTTTCTCAAAATGCAGGTGGTAAACGACCTGAAAAAAGAAACTATAGCTGAATTTGCGCATTCAAACGTACAAACCGGCTCAACCATTTCAAGTGACGCATACAGCTCTTACCAAAACCTTCAAGCAGAAGGTTATAAGCTTGAAGCCAAGGTATTCAATCCTAAAGAAAATGAAGAACATTTGAAATGGCTTCACACCATTGTCTCCAATGCAAAGGCTTTTGTGGCTGGAACTTTCCATGGCCTTGACCAGAAGCATTTGCAACGATACCTGGACGAATTTTGCTATAGGTTTAACCGTAGGTTTTTTGAGAGTGAGTTATTTAATCGTATTATTAATAGCTGCATCACCTCGCAAAAAATTAAGTATACTGAACTAACGACATAGTCATTTATTTTTATATTTTACATTTGCTAAATAAGTGGTATCGTAAAATCAGAAAAAGAACTTCGTTCTAAGTTCTCATGGCTTTGCCTTTTTTAATAAAAGAAGGGTGGTAGTAATTATAGCATCAAGGGGAAGAGGAAATTATGGAAAGTTGATTTGACGCATAGGTCTTCAGCACTATTTAATTTTTAGGCAGTGACAACGTTATTGGTGTAGGATATAATAGCATTATAGTAAATATTGTAATCTCTGATACTAGCAAACTTATCGAAGCGTGAGAAACCTTGGAGATTGTATTTAAAAAACACATGTAAAAGGAGTGGTCTATGATGGAAAAAGTTCAAAAGATGTTTGTATTTTTGATGATTTTTGTATTTCTATTTACCTCAACCGTAGCGACTACTGTTATGGCTAAGGATTCTAAAAAAGACAGTAAAGTAGAAGAAGTTGTAGAAAGTCAAGATAGCCAAGATGTTGGAAATGAAGATGAAGACGAGAATGAAGGCGAAGATGAGAATGAAGATGAAGATGAGAATGAAGACGAAGATGAAAATGAAGACGAATTATGGGAAGAAGCAAAGAATAAGCTAGAAGCAGAGAAAGATGCAATAGAAGAGAAAAAAGATGAGCTAGAAGCACAAAAAGATATCATAGAAAAACAATATGAAGAAGCAGAAGAGAATGGAAATCTTGAGTTGGCAGAGCAGTTATTACAACAGATTCAACAGATAAAAACAGAAATAAATTCATTAAAACAGCAAATGAAGCAAACTAAAGAACAAATGAAGGAAGTTATAAAAAATAAATATACAAGTGAAGAACTCAAACAATTAGAGCTTACAGCAGAAGAATTGCAAACAAGTGGCCAGGATATTAGGGTTATACCAGTAGAAAATATTATAACTAAAGGTGTAAATATCAAATTTGATACACCGCCAGTTATAAAAGCAGGAAGAACATTGGTACCTGTTAGAGCTATATCTGAAGCATTTGGAGCAGATGTCAAATGGAATGCAGAAGAACAAAAGGTAACTATAACTAAAGAAGGAAAAGAAATAGTCCTTCAGATAGGAAGTAAGTTGGCATACGTAAATAAGGTTGAAATTGAAATTGATGTGCCTTCAGAAACACTTAACAATAGAACTGTTGTTCCACTAAGATTTATTGTTGAAAGTTTAGGATTAAAAATTAATTGGGATGAGGAAACTGGAACCATAGAAATTGAAGAGGAACAGACTGTGGATGCTGAAAATGTGATAGAGGATATTCCTGAATTAAATGTGGAAAAAAATCAATAAAGAAGATATCAAGGGGACCAAGATATCAAGGGGACGGTTCTGTTGATATAGATATCAAGGGGACGGTTCTGTTGATATATACATAGACTTATGATATAATCAGAGAAAAATGAAAGAGTGGGAGAATATGCCAAGAAGTGCAAGGAAGCGAAGCGAGACCGGAATTTATCATGTTATGGTAAGAGGCATTAACCGGCAGGAGATTTTTCATGATGATGAAGACTGTCAAAAATACCTGGAAACCTTGGAGAAGATAAAAAAGGAAAGTAGTTGTGAAATATATGCTTACTGTTTAATGGGAAATCATCTACATTTATTAATAAGAGAAGGAAAAGAACATATAGAGCAAATAATGAAGCGGATTGGAATAAGCTATGCATATTGGTATAATTGGAAATATGAACATTTTGGACATGTATTTCAGGATAGATATAAAAGTGAGTGTGTGAATAGCGATGGATATTTAATGACAGTTATTCGTTATATACATAATAATCCAGTAAAAGCGGGAATGGTAAAAAAACCGGAACTGTACAAATGGAGCAGCTGCCGTGCATATTATGGGGAGAAAGATTATTTACCGGGCTTAACACAAACAAGTTTTGCTCTGGGATTGTTATCTGAAAATAACAAGGCTGCCATAAAAAAATTTCGTCAGTTCAATGAGAAGGAAAACGATGACAGATGTCTTGAAGATGAAAAAAATGTAAGAGCTAGTGATGAAGAAGTATATAAAGAAATTACAAAAATGTTAAAAGGAAAGCCAATTAGTACTTTGCAACAGATGGAAAGAATGGAACGGGATAGAATACTACGTGAAGCTAAAGATATTGATGGAAGCAGTATAAGACAAATTGCGAGGATAACAGGAATAGGGTATAACATAATAATTAGAGCATAATATATCACAAGAATATATCACAAGAACCGTCCCTTTGATATACGTACCTTTGATATACGCAAAAAATTTTAAATTCCCTATTGACTTTTTTGTCGATTTATATTAAAATTTAACATGTCGCTTGTGAGAGCGGCTTTAAGAGTTGATGAACTGCTAAATTGCCATAAATTGATACTTGATTTATAAAGAATTTATGGTAAAATAGATAATGTTCTGACTCACAAAATATAAAAATAATATGGCGGCATAGCTCAGTTGGCTAGAGCATACGGTTCATACCCGTAGTGTCGATGGTTCAAATCCGTCTGCCGCTACCATATATGGCCCATTGGTCAAGCGGTTAAGACACCGCCCTTTCACGGCGGTAACAGGGGTTCGAGTCCCCTATGGGTCACCATTTAAGGGCGCATAGCTCAGCTGGGAGAGCACCTGCCTTACAAGCAGGGGGTCATAGGTTCGAGCCCTATTGTGCCCACCATAAAAACCACATGGTTTAGTAACCATGTGGTTTTTTGTATGTTTATATGTTGAATAGTAAACGAAGAATGTAAGAGGTAATAAATATAATATATATTCTGGCTGTACCGGAAATATTCCAAAAATCTTTCTACAAAATTTTACTTGCCTGCTTTATCTCAAACTTTAGTTCACCTACCTATATATATGAATTTTCCACTCTACATTCTCTACTCCTTACTCCCTGCTATTTATTAAAACGATGTCACCAATTGCAAATAATTACCAAATATTTGAATTTGCTGTCAAAAACTTTTTGTAACCATCAACCTGAAGTGACAAATATTTTATTGGACATGCTGTATAATTAACCCTGCACACACTTAAAATCTGTGTTCAACTTGTAACAAATCTTAATACTACAGCTTTACTCTTAAACACTATGTAATATTTATTCAAATAAATGGGGGTTGATAATAATGGAGAGGACAGAACTATTTCCTTATCAGCGAATCAAAAACAGAAAAATGGAGAAAGGAAATAAGGATATAAGGACAAACTCCAGAATTTTTTCAGTAAGGGATATTATGATTGACTTGATGGGCTTTATGTTGGGACGGGCAGCTATTCTATCAGGAATTACACCTTTCGGCTTGCCTTTTTATGCTGCATCTTTTACAGGAGAAGTTAACTCCATATTTGTTGCCATAAGTATAATCATTGGTTTTATGACTATTGGCATGGGTGTAGCGTCAATCAAATATATTATGGCTATGGTAGTATATACAGGATTTGCTTTATTGTGTAAAAATACATTGCTTAATAAAACATTTTTTACAGCACTACTTGCTTTTTTAAGTTTATTTATTTCCGGATTGATTTTTATTATTATCCAAGGTTTTTTGTTATATGATTTATTTATGTTAATATTTGAATCCTTTATCGGTTTTGTAATGGTATATATTTTTAGGACAAGCATTCCGGTTTTGAAGCAAAGGGGAGAGAGAAGGGTTTTATCCAATGAAGAAATAATCAGTCTTTCTATCCTGTTGGGTCTTCTTATTTTAGGATTTACGGAAGTACAGTTTCCGGGAGGAATTTCCCTCAGAAATACATTGTGCATTTTTATACTTCTCATGTTCAGTTTAAAACATGGGGTAGGTGTAGCTGCTTCAGCGGGTGTAACCATAGGGCTTATTAACAGTATGGCTTCGGAAGCTGTATCTTATGTCATAGGAAGTTATGCTTTTTGTGGATTGGTAGCAGGCATATTTAGGACGTTTGGAAAAATTGGCGTAAGCCTTGGGTTCATTCTGGCGAATGCCATATTAACCATTTATATCAATGGTTCTACTGAAGTGCTCATTAATATATATGATATTTTTATTGCTGTCGCGCTATTTGGCGTTACTCCTACAAAAGCCCTGGATTATGTAGGCGAATTTTTAAGCAAGAATTCTGAAAGGTTCATTGATAGGAAAGCATATAGCCGCAGGATTAAGGAAATTACTGTGGATAAGCTTAACAGCATATCAAAATCCTTTGAACAACTTGCAAATACATTTGATAATATCGCTGAAAAAAAGACAACGGTAAATAATAACGATGTAGCGACACTTTTTGACCAGGTAGCTGAACGGGTATGTAAAGACTGTGGGTTATGCCTCTCCTGTTGGGAGAGAGAATTCCATAATACGTATCAGGTTATGTTCAAAGTTTTAGAAAAGTTGGAAGAAAAAGGGCATGTTGACCAAAGAGATATGCCGGAATTTTTTGCACATCGCTGTATAAGAATAGAAGATTTTATAAATGCAGTAAATAATGCCTTTGAAGTTTATAAGGTAAATCTTGTATGGGCTAGTAAGGTAGGGGAAAGCCGGGGATTGATCTCTCAGCAGCTCCAAGGTGTATCCAGGATTATAGCTAACCTGGCAAATGAAATTACTATAGATCTGCAGTTTGATGAAGAACTGGAAAGAGAGTTAATGATAGAACTGGATAAAGTGGGAATGACTGCTAAAGACATTACTGTTTTAGAAAATTCAAATCATAAATATGAGGTGGAAATATCATTTAAAGCTTGTGGTGGTGCTAGAAAGTGTATTAAAAATGTTACTCCGGTACTTTCCAGGGTTCTTGGACGAAAAATGACTAAACAGGATTCAGTGTGCAGCCTTAGCAGTGGGGAGTCAAAATGCACCGTAAAATATATTGAAGAAGAAACTTACCAGGTATCTACCGGAATTGCCCGGGTAAAAAAAGAAGGGCAAACTGAATGCGGTGATAATTATTCATTTATCCAATTAAAAGATGGTAAATATGTTTTGGCTTTAAGTGATGGAATGGGAAGCGGTAGGAGGGCTTCCAGAGAAAGCAGTGCTACCATAGCTTTGCTTGAGCAGTTTTTAGACTCGGGGTTTGATAAAGATACAGCAGTAAAGCTGATAAATTCCGTATTGGTTCTCAAATCTCCGGATGAATCCTTTGCCACAATAGATTTGTCGGTATTGGACCTATATACGGGTAATATTGAATTTGTGAAAATTGGCGCGGCGTCGACGTTTATAAAAAAACAGAACAAAATCGAAGTGGTGAAATCCACATCTCTACCAATAGGAATACTAAATAACATAGATATGGAGCTTTCGAATAAAACTGTTGGAGAAGGTGATTATATTATTATGATGACAGATGGAGTTCTGGATTCAAAAGAAAAAGCTATCAAGAAGGAGGATTGGGTAAAAGAGGCTTTGGGTAGAATGGACACCACCAATCCTCAGGAAATGGCGGATCAATTATTGAAAATGGCAGTAGAAAACAGCGGAAACTGTATAAATGATGATATGACCGTACTGGTTGCAAAGGTGTGGAAAAAAATTTGAGATAAAATATGTATATAAATGCATTAACATGTTTAAACTATTACCAGGTGTTTGTACAACAAGAGCCGGAGGTAGTTTATGGAACATGAAAATGCTAAACAAGTAGTAATCATAAGAGATATTAAATCCAACATTATAGAGGAAGCCATATTTATTTTAAAAAGTAATGATAGTTATGCAAGAGGCAAAAAGAAAGAAACCGGATATAAATATGATCCTAAAAACAGTGATTACATAGTAAAGGAAGCACAGAGTATTATTGATAATTACATACAGCAGTATTCTTCAGGTTATGGTTATATTACCTCCACACCCAAAGTAAATAAATTAAAAAAGTGGAATATTTCGGTAGGTACTATTCTTAATATCGCATTGGTTTTGTCCATTGCACTCTTTATATTTTTGTTATCGAGGGCATTTTGATATAGATCTATTTTCTTAAAGATAGCTAAATTTGTTAGCTATCTTCTTTTTTGCAGCACAGGTTTCTAAATGCCCTTTCGAACTTTTCATCATCTTCTTTTGTTCTCTTGCGGGGGTTGGAGGTCCTGCCTCCTGCGCGGCGGATTTTTTGAGACAGATGTCTCTCAAACAAGAGTTTGTCAATATTGTCTTTAGTATAAATAAATCCGTTCTGATTAATGCCATATGCCTGTTTGGAAAATGCCATGGCAGCAACACCGTAATCTTGCGTTACTACAATATCACCTTTTTCTACTTTGTTAATCAAGGCAATATCTACCGAATCACGTCCTTTGTCAACCATTATAACATCCGAATATCCATCGTCAAGAAAATGACTGGTATCTATAAACATTAAGACGCGCAGCTTGTATTCTTTAGCTATTTTTGTAATAATATTCTTTACAGGACATGCGTCTGCATCTACAAGAATTTTCATATTCATCACCACTTTCACCTTAAGTATAAAATATATAAGCGTTGTTTTCAATTCAAATTTTGATTGTTTCATATTAGAAACAATGAGAAACGATTTTTGCTTGAAATGAACATTATACAGTATTTTTAACAATTTTTAATGTGCTAATCATTCCTGAGCATTAATAAAATAGTGAGGGACAGGGTATTTATTATCCATTCGTAAAAAGTTGGCATAGATATTGCTAATTAAAATGAATAAAATATATAATATGATTTTGTGTACTCATTTTACATTTTTATAAAATGGAGGCGAAGCTAATGAGCAAAAAAATAGGATTTATTGGTCTGGGAATTATGGGAAAGCCGATGGCTAAGAACTTATTGAAGGCAGGGTATTCCCTAAGAGTGTACGATATTAATATGGAAGCTGTTAAAGAAGTTGCAGCAGCCGGGGCTGAACAGGGAGAATCCGCAAAAGACGTAGCAGAAAAAAGTGAAATTATCATCACTATGTTACCTAACTCTCCTCATGTTAAACAGGTTGTATTGGGTGAGAATGGAGTTTTAGAGGGTGCAAAGCCTGGTACAATATTAGTAGATATGAGTTCTATTGCTCCTCTGGTTTCTCAGGAAATTGCAGCTAAAGTTGCACAAAAGGGAGTGATTATGCTGGATGCCCCTGTAAGTGGAGGAGAACCTAAAGCGATTGACGGGACATTATCCATCATGGTAGGCGGTCCCGAAGACGCTTTTGAACAGGTGAAAGATATTTTATTGGTTATGGGCGCCTCGGCAGTTAGAGTTGGGGATGTTGGCAGCGGAAATACTACCAAGCTTGCAAATCAAATCATTGTGGCATTAAATATTGCTGCCATGTCCGAGGCAATGGTTCTGGCCACCAAGGCAGGAGTTGACCCTGAAAAGGTATACCAGGCTATTCGGGGCGGACTGGCAGGCAGTACAGTGTTGGATGCAAAAGTTCCTCTGGTTTTACAAAGAAACTTTAATCCTGGCTTCAGAATTGAACTACATATCAAAGACTTAATGAATGCCCTGGATACGGCTCATGAGGTTGGTGTGCCTTTACCTTTAACCAGTCAGATCATGGAGATTATGCAGGCGCTCAAAGTGGATGGAAAAGCAAAAGACGACCATGGGGGAGTTATCCAGTTTTATGAAAAATTAGCCCAAGTGGAAGTTAAGAAAAATAATTAATGGAATACATTCATTATAAATAGAAAACAGGTAGAGGCTGTTCCTGTAAAGGCAGGAGCAGCATTTTTTAATTGGCCAAAAGCATAGGGATTGATTGATAAACAACAAACAAGTGTGTTTCATTATTTGGAAAGTGAAACGTTGGTGTCTCAAAAATGCAACTAAACTTTACAACTTTTTACACTTAGCTAAGCCGTTATGTTATAAAAAAAGATTGTATGAAAAAGATTGTAGGGTAGTGCTGAAACTTTTTAATAAAGGCAGGGGAAACTGCTGTATTACCTGTTTAAGCAGCAACAAGTGTATTTAAAGACCTTTCTTGCTAATGTCCGAAAATAATATTTTCTTGATGATAGTATAATAATTCCAAATTTGGCATAAATATTGCTTTTTATAATTGACGTAAGAAAAATTTATAAATATATTTAAGGAGGAGTTTTGATGAAAAAGTTTTTAAAAGTAGCTGCGTTATTAGTAGCAGTACTAATGTTAGCTTCTGTGTTTGCAGTGGGATGCGCCAAGAAGCAGGAAGAAACCGAGCCTGCAGCACAAGAAGCAAAGAAAGAAGAGCCTAAAAAAGAAGAATCCAAGCAAGATGATGTTAAATACCCAACCAAACCTATCCAGGTTGTTGTTCCGGCCGGAGCAGGTGGAGATACTGACCTAAACGCAAGAACATTAGGTAAATACCTTGAAAAAGAATTAGGCCAGCCTGTGGTAATCGTAAATGTAAATGGTGCAGGCGGAACCCTCGGTTCAAAAAAGGTTAAGGATTCAGCCCCGGATGGTTACACTGTATTGTTCTACCATCCTTCCATGCTGTTAAATAAGCTGCTAGGGCTTGTAGACTACACTTACTCTGATTTTGAAAATGCCGGCGTGGCTGTATTGGATGACACTAACGTATTTGTTGTAAATGCCGAGTCGCCATACAAAAACCTTAAAGATTTAATTGATGATGCGAAGAAAAATCCAGGAAAGATTAGGTTCGCTACAGAAGTTGGAGCTTTCACCCACTTACAGGTGCTTGCATTTCAGGATGCTGCTGATGTTCAACTGAACGTAGTCGATGTTGGTGCAGCTGCTCAAAAGACAGCTGCACTGTTAGGAAAGCAAATTGATATCATTGGAACTCAGTATGGATTGGTTAAAGATCATATTACAGCAGGAAAGTTTAGGGCATTGGGTGTTCTTTCTAACGAAAGAAATCCTTTAATTCCTGATGTACCAACCTTTAAGGAACAGGGGATTGATATTGCATTCACGAAGTTCTTCTTCTACTCCTTCCCTAAAGGAACACCAAAGGAAGTTATAGAAAAGTTCAGTAAGGCAGTAGAAAAAGTGGTAACAACCAATGAAGAATATAAGGCAGATGCTAAGAAATTCCTGGTTACGCCAACCTATATGGCACCTGTCGATGCCATGAAGTACATTAAGGAAAAAGAAGACTATTACAACACATTTAAAGACAAGATTATGGATGTTAAAAACAGTGAAAAGAAAGAAGAAAAGAAATAAAGGTTAGTGGAAACAAGTGAATAGCATATAAATTAAAGTAGGGGTTTTCCCTACTTTAATTTCTTAGAGAAGCTTTTGGATTAATTTTGCAATAGGGGGTCGAAGAAAGATGAATGAAATTAAAAATATTAAAGAAAGAATAGAAAGATTTAATAAATTTTGGAACAGAGAACAGACAGAAAGGCCAACCGTCGGATTTCAGATAGGAAGCCCTTTTGTTGCTTGCCGGCTAGAAGCAGGACGTAAACTTCTTGTTGAAAATATGCCTGTTACTCCTGATATGTTAAATGTTGAAGAGTTTATTGAGAGCTATGAAAAAAACTACGAAATTTCTTTGCAGGTAGAGCAAGATTCATTTTGGACAGCAGAACCTTATAACGGTATACCCTGGCTGGAAGGAATTGCTGGATGCCCAATAGTCGGCTCTAAAGCAAGTTTTCGCTCAAGAGAGTATATAAACGATGCAGATGACCTTGATAACATTGTTTTAAGCGAAGCGAATCCGTGGTATCAGAAGTATTTTGAATTTTTAGAAGTGCTGATCAAAGCATCTAAAGGGAGATATCCCGTGGGACAGCCGATATTAAGGGGTATATCTGATCTAATAGGGGCTGTAATGGGACAGGAAAAACTGATCTATTCTCTATATGACCATCCTGATAGCATAAAAAGATTTGTAGAAAGGGCAACAGACTTCTTTATAAAATTTATTAAAAAACAGGAAGAGATGCTGCCTGATTTTTATGGCGGCTATTCCATAGGTTTTTATAATATATGGGCCCGAGAAAAAAGTATGTGGTTTCAGGATGATATTTCGTGTCTATTCTCACCGCAGCTCTACAGGGAATTTATTCACCGCTCTAACGTTCAAATAAGCAAGGCCTGTAAATATAATACCATACACCTGCACCCCGCGTCATTCCACCTGCTGAATTATTGGTTAGGGATAGAAGAACTCAAGGCAATTGAAGTAAACCGGGATGTAGGAGGTCCGTCGGTCAAGGAGATGTTACCTGCATTAAAAAAGATACAGGAAAGTAAACCGCTTATTATCCGGGGGATAATGGATAAAGAAGATATAGATACGGCATTGAATAATTTGTCTTATAGGGGACTGCATTTGTATCAACTAACCGAGACAGTTGATGAAGCAAAATTCTGGATGGAATATATAGTAAATAATAGTAAAGCACAAGACGATTAATCGTCTTGTGCTTTACTATTATTTACTACTACTTGTTTAATAGTTGAAAAAAATGTTGCAATAATATAACATTAGTAGTATAAGTTTGATGTGGACAATCGTATAACTATATATCCAAAATGATTCTAAGTTTGGTGCTTAATATAATATTACACTTTTACTGCTAAATTTTGTGAGGGGTGTCTAATGATAAAGATAACAATTGTAGCTCCGTATGCAGATTTCGTCGACCTGGCGGAAAAGACTTTCAGAGAGCATAATGAATATCCTCATAAACTTGAATATGAACTAAACCAATATGAGTTGGAAGTAATTCTTGCTTATGGGGCTGATGAAGTAAGGTGCCTAAAACTAGATTCCGATGTGGTAGTTGCGCGGGGCGTTACTGCTTATGAACTGAGAAATAGAGACTACTATATACCGGTTGTAGAGATACCTGTAGCAGGTAATGATCTTATACGCTGTCTGCATGAGAGTAAAACGCGTTTTGGGACTAAACCGGTTGCTGTCATTGGTTCAAGAAATATGATATATGGAGTTGAAAGTCTGTCCGATATTGTTGGGTTAGATATAAAGCCTTTTGTTATGTCCAATAGAGAAGAAGTTAAAAGATTGGTAAATGCCGCAGTAAATCAAGGTATTCAGGTTATTATTGGAGGAATTCCAACATGTGAGTATGCAATCAAGCTGGGATTAGATACCATACTGATCAAAACCGGTAAAGAGTCTATATGGCAAGCAATCACGGAGGCTAAAAGGGTAGCTTACATTAGTAGGATAGAGCAGGAAAAAGCGCTGCGCTTTAAGACTATTCTTGACTATGCTTATGAAGGTATTATTGCTGTTGATAATAAAAATACAATATCTGTTTTTAATTCTTCCTCTGAAAAAACCCTTGGCATTAATGCGCAGAAAGCAATTGGTAAGAAATTTGAAGAGATAATACCAAAATCGAAGCTGACAGATTTGGTAAATACCAAAGACGAATGCATTGATGAAATCATAAAGCATAACGATATACAACTGGCAGTAAATAAAGTGCCTATCGTATTAAAAGGGGAAAATCTGGGAACTGTTCTTACTTTTCAGAATGTTACAAAGATTCAGGAGATGGAAGGGAAAATAAGGGAGAAGATATATACCCGTGGGCATGTTGCGAAACACACCTTTGAAGATATTATTGGTGAAAGTAAGAAAATTAAAGATGTGATAAAAATGGCTAAAAGATTTAGTCAGGTCGATTCAAATATTTTGATAGTTGGCGAAACAGGAACGGGGAAAGAGCTTTTTGCTCAAAGTATTCATAATTACAGTCCTAGAAAAAGAGGTCCCTTTGTAGCCGTTAACTGTGCGGCTCTTCCTGAAAATTTATTGGAGAGTGAGTTGTTTGGATATGTAGAGGGAGCGTTCACTGGCGCTGCAAAAGGTGGAAAGCCGGGGCTTTTTGAACTGGCGCACAGGGGCACTATCTTTTTGGATGAGATCTCTGAAATTTCATTAAAATTGCAAGGGCGTCTGCTAAGAGTAATACAGGAAAAAGAGATTATGCGCCTTGGACACGATAGGGTCATACCCGTAGATGTAAGAATTATCTCAGCAACCAATAAAGATTTATATACTCTGGCTCAAAAAGGAGACTTTAGGGAAGATTTGTATTATAGGCTGGATATATTGAAAATTAATTTACCGCCACTTAGGGATAGGAGAGAAGACATACTTATTATTGTAGAGTATTTTATAAAAAATTATTGCTTGCAATTTAGAAAGGGAGATATAACTATTACTCAAAAGGCAAAGGAGAGGCTGCAAGATTATGATTGGTCTGGCAATATAAGGGAGTTAAGAAATATATGTGAGAGATTAGTAGTGCTAAATCAAGGAAATATAATAAGCGAGAAAGACGTTGAGGCTGTTTTGCCGGACAGATGTAATTTAAGAATCCCCTTTAACGATGAAGAGGCTATTGATTCAATGAATATAAAATACAATTACACAGAGGAATTGAAAAAGTTTGAAAGAGAAAGGATAAAAGCTGTACTTGAACGTGTAGGTTATAACAAAATTAAGGCAGCTGAAAGCCTGGGCATTAGTCGTACAACATTGTGGAGGCGTATGAAAGAGTTAGATATTATTTGATTTGATGTAATACGTAGAGTATGGGGAATAATTTATATTAGTGTTCACAGAGTGAATTTGTGAAAGATTTTTCAATCATGTTTCATATATGTAATGTAATTTTATTGTTGAAACATTAGATGAAACGTTTTGAACGTTTGTCTTTACTAAATGAATAAGACTCTAAAATAAAAAAATAACAGAATTAATTCTGTTATTTTTTTATTATCTAAGAGAATATATTTATCGATTCCATAAATATTAAGGATTTGACGTAAGTTCATAATATATGCAGGGGTGAGATTTCCTTAATAATTATCTGACTTTTGAAAGTTGGCATGGATATTGCTTGTATATATAGGTGCAAAAATAAAAAAATGTTCCTTCTAACTAAAAAGTAACAGTGTGCAACGAATAAATGGAAGTGAACATAATAAAAAGATAACTGAAATATTCTAATAATAAGGAAAAGGGGGAGTAGTATTGAATAACGTAAAAGAAAGATTAAAAAAAGGTGAGTCTATTATAGGAACCATGGTAACAGTATTTGACAATCCGGATATTGTAAAAATGTTAAAAGTGTGCGGATTCGACTTATTTATTGTTGACAGCGAACATGGTTATATGGACTACAGTAAAGTAGCAGGACTGTTTGGAATTGCAAGAGCAATAGGTATTGCCGGGTTAGTTAGAATACCTGAAGTGAAAAGAGAAGTTGTATTAAAGTATATGGAAATGGGGGCGGACGGTATACTGCTTCCAAATACTGAAACTGTTGAACAGGCTCGAGCTTTAGTAGAATATGCAAAATATTACCCAATGGGTAACAGAGGAGTTTCCTTGCTAAGAGCCCATACCAGCTATGAAAAAATACCAAGTGCTGTTGAATATATGAAAAAAGCCAATGAAGAAACTATATTAATGGTTCAGATTGAATCACCTAAAGGCGTTGAAAATGTCGGTAAGATCTTAGATATTGAAGGTATAGATGCTGCTTTCATAGGACCTAATGATTTATCTCAGAGCATGGGAATTATGGGACAAACAGATAATCCTATGTTCATTGAAGCAGTGGATAAGGTTATTACAGCTGCAAAGGAAAGAAATAAGTTCTCAGGTATTCACATGATGTCTGCTGCGGCTTTGGAACCATGGATCAATAAAGGAATGACTTTGAATCTGTGGGCGAACGATGTTGTAATGTTAATGAATGCAGCAAGAGAAGGATTAAGCCAGCTTAAAAAGTAAGAAGCCTGAACAGATCATAAAATAAGCAAAATAATAATCATTATTGTTCGTAGTTCGTAATATTTTTAAACTTTTTCTCCGAACTTCGAGCTATAAATAAGGAGGAATTCAATATGGCTTTTAAAGTTTTAATTCCACAGGATATCACAGAAGCAGGAAAAAAATATCTCCTCGAAAGAGGTTATGAAATAAAAATGGGATCCGGTGCAACTGTAGATGCAATTAAAAAAGATGTAGAAGATTGTGATGCAATTTTAGCAAGAACTGCACCATTTCCTGCAGAAGTGTTAAAAGCAGGCAAGAAATTGAAGGTAATCGCAAGACACGGTGTTGGAGTAGATAATATAGATGTAAAAACTGCTGAAGAATTAGGAATCTATGTTACTAATGCTCCTTTATCCAACGCGAATTCTGTTGCTGAGCATACCATAGGCTTAATTATTGCTTGTGCAAGAAATATGGTAAGGGTGGATAAAGAATTTAGAAATGGCAATTTTGAAATTAGAAATCAGTTAAAAGGTATGGATATAGAAGGAAAGATTTTAGGTTTGGTAGGACTTGGAAGAATTGGTACTATGGTAGCTAAAAAAGCTGCTTTAGGGCTTGGTATGAAGGTTATCGGATATGATCCATACATAACTCAAGATAAGGTTGCTCCGGAAATAGAGTTAATAAATGATTGGGAATATATATTCAAAAATGCTGACTTTGTTAGCTTGCATATGCCTGCAACTGAAAAGACAAAGGGTATTGTGGGCAAAAAAGAATTTGAAATTATGAAACCTACAGCATATTTAATCAATGCTGCTAGAGGTGAAGTTGTAAATGAAGCTGAATTAATTGAAGCACTAAAAACAAAAAAAATCGCTGGAGCTGGCTTGGATGTATTCGAACAAGAACCTCCTGCAAAAGATAACCCGCTCTTTGAGTTACATAATGTAATATTAACACCGCATAACGCTGCACTTACACAAGAAGCTATGGACAGAATGGGCTTGCATGCAGCAATAGGTATAGACGAAGTTCTCAGCGGTAAAAAACCTAGCTGGCCTGTAAATAACCCGGTGATTAAGGGATAAGAGAAAAGGGGAAATTACGTGAGTATTTTAGAGCAACTTGTTCGAGATATTCAACTGCCTAAAATGGCAAGAATAAGACAAAAGTTTCCAAGACCTGTTTTGGAGGATATTCCAGCGGTAGTTAGAGAACAGCTCAAAAAGGAAGGTATACTCGATAGGGTAAAAAAAGGTGATAGAGTTGCTATAACTGCAGGCAGCAGGGGAATTGCAAATATTGCAGTTATTATACGGGAAATAGTCAGCAGTTTAAAAGAAGTGGGAGCACACCCTTTTATCATACCTACTATGGGAAGCCATGGCGGAGCAACAGCTCAAGGACAGGTAGAAGTTCTTCACAGCCTTGGAATTACTGAGGAGGCAGTAGGAGCCCCTATCCGTGCAACAATGGAGGTAGTCCAACTGGGAACAACAAAAAACGGGTTGCCGGTATGCTTTGATAAGTACGCTGCTACAGAGGCGGACGCAACGGTAGTAGTAGGGCGCATAAAGCCGCATACTTCCTTTAGAGGAAACTATGAAAGTGGTCTTGCAAAGATGATTGTTATTGGATTGGGCAAGCAAATAGGAGCAGAAATATGTCATGCAACAGGACTAGCCAATATGTCTGCAAGAATAGAGGATATTGCCCGAGTGGCTATAGATAAGTCAAACATTATTTTTGGCGTAGGAATTTTAGAAAATGCTTATGACGAAACCTGTAAGATTGTAGCTGTACCGCGGGAAAGAATAATGGAAGATGAACCTGCTCTACTGCAGGAAGCTAAAAGCTATCTGCCCCAGATCCCGTTTAATAAATACGATGTTCTTATCGTAGATGAGATAGGCAAAAACATAAGTGGTACCGGCATGGACACAAATGTTGTAGGCAGATATACGTCATCAGCAGTCACCTGTGAACCCAAAGTGCAAAAGATTGTTATATTGGACCTTACAGAAGAGACCCATGGGAATGCAAATGGTATGGGTTTGGGTGATATTTGCTCCAGAAGAATGTTTGCCAAAATTGACTTCGAAAAAACCTATGCCAACCCGCTTACATCAAGGGTGGTCGCATCTGTAAAAATACCGATGGTTATGAACACAGATATCCAGGCCATTAGAGCGGCAATTAAAACCTGCTTAGATGTGGATTACGATAAAATCAGGATGATAAGGATTAAAAACACTTTGAAAGTGGATGACATGTATATATCAGAACATCTACTTGATGAAGCACGGGCTAATCCATTGATAGAAATTGTGGAAGAACCGAGGCCAATGGAATTTGATGAAAATGGTAACTTATTTTAAAAGACTAAACAGGTTTACCTGTTTTAATATAGATTTTTTATGAGACACGTTGTTATCATGGCGAGAAGCGGCAGCGATCTCATAAAACAAGTATAAAGGAGATTGCTACGCTTCGCCCGCAATGATAGAAGTGTTAGATTTTATTAATTTATAAAAATAAAAATTAAGGAGGACTATAATATGAACTTCGTACCAAAGGGCGTATTGCCCGCAATGATTACACCGCTTACCAAAGAAGGTAAGATCAATGAAAAAGCATTAAGAAAGTTAGTGAATTATTTGATTGATGGAGGAATCCACGGTATTTTCGCAGTAGGAACTACCGGAGAATTCTATGGCTTGACTCCAGAAGAGCACAGGGAAGTTTTAGAAATAACAGTGGATGAAACAAAGGGAAGAGTTCCTGTTTATGCAGGTGCAGCAGCTATTACTACCAAGCAGGTTGTAAAACTTGTTAATATTGCTGAAGAAGTTGGAGTTGACGCTGTATCCGTATTAACACCTATGTTCATCAGTCCAAGCCAGGACCAGTTAATCACACACTATAAGACAATTGCTGCAAACACTAAACTGCCTATCCTTTTATATAACAATGTACCAAAGACAGGCGTTACTATCACTGCAGCAACAGCAGCAAAACTTGCAGACGTTGAAAATATCGTAGGTATTAAAGACAGTAGTGGAGATTTCACTTTAACAGGAGAATATATCAGGCTGACAAGAGGAAAGAACTTCCACGTATTAGCAGGAAGAGATACACTGATACATGCTGCTCTTTGCTACGGAGGAACCGGTTCTATCGCAGCTTGTGCCAACGTAGCACCAAGATTGTGTGCAGATATCTACGACAAATATATGGCAGGAGATATAAAAGGTTCATTAGAAGCCCAATATACCTTAGCTCCATTAAGAATTGGATTTACTTTGGGGACATTCCCGACAGTTATCAAAGAAGCATTAGAATTGCTCGGCATTGAAGCAGGTCCGTGTATGGACCCGGTAGGGCCGATGAGCACTGAAGAAAAAGAACAATTGAAAAAGATACTTATACAAATGGGATTATTAAAGTAATTGATTTATCTGCAAAATATATTAAAAAAGAAAATAAAGAGTATGAGGAAGATATTGCTAAAGCATATCAATTAACTCCAACTTATATGAATCCTGAAGATTCAGTTAAATATCTTGCTAAGATGAAAGAGCAATTTATGAAATTTAAAGAGCAAGTAATGAAGCAATAAGGTTTGTAAAAATTATTGAATGACGCCTCTGGTACATCCTACAGCAGAAAAATAGGGGGTATCGGAGGCTGTATTGTAAAGGACTTTCTCATTCTGTTTGTGGAAATATATAAACGGGGAAAAAGACAGTTTTTTTATTTAGAAATATGTGAATGGGGGGTAGGAGTATGATTAAGAAATACGGAGATATAATTTCGGGCAGCTTTCTTTTTGTTGTTGCTGCAGTGATTTTTATCTCTTCATTTAGTATAAAAAAGATTACGGTATCCAGAATAGGCGCAGCATTTGTACCTCAACTTGTCGGTATTTTTCTTGCAATTCTCAGTGTAGTTATTATTATAGGTGCAATCAGGCAGCTTAAATCAGGGGAACAAACTAACACTAAAGAGACCGCTGGTGAAGAGGGGCAGATTAATCATATTTCAGTTATTGCTACATTTGTTCTTATAGCACTATATATAGCTTTACTTGATAAAGTTGGATTTTTAATTATGACCGCTGTTTACCTCTTCGCTCAATTCTATGTACTTGCAAATAAGGCAGAGAGAAAGATTCCGTTATTTGCAGCTGTGGCAGTTGCTGCATCAGCAGTTATTTATTATACATTTGTATACGGTTTCCAATTAATGCTGCCAGCAGGTATTTTAGGGTAAGGAGGGATTTGCGTGTTAGAGATGTTTATAGCCGGCTTTGGTGCTATATTTACTGTTAAAGCAATAATTTTAATTGCCGTTGGTGTTGCTGTGGGTATTATATTCGGAGCAATTCCTGGCTTAACAGCAACGATGGCTGTAGCTTTGTGTCTACCCATTACTTTTGGAATGGAACCAGTACATGGTATGGCACTGTTGATTGGTTTGTATATTGGTGGAGTTTCAGGTGGTCTGATTTCAGCTATCCTATTAAAGATACCGGGGACACCTTCGTCTATTGCTACTTGCTTTGATGGTCATCCCATGGCTGCAAAAGGGGAAGCTGGTAAGGCGTTGGGAGTAGGTATTTTCTTCTCATTCCTGGGTGGACTTTTTAGTTTTTTCATTTTATTCTTTATAGCACCACCGTTAGCTGAAGTTGCTTTAAAGTTTGGTCCGTTTGAGTACTTTGCAATTGCTATATTCTCATTAACAATGATTGCAAGCTTGGCGGGTAATTCCCTGGCAAAGGGCTTGGCGAGTGGAATGATTGGTATGGCTTTAGCATTGATAGGTACTGCGCCAATTGATGCTTATCCAAGATTTACTTTTGGAATTAGCGAATTAGATGCCGGTTTCGACCTTTTACCAGCTTTAATAGGGCTATTTGCAATTTCTGAAATACTAAACACTGCAGAAAATAGCGCTAATATCAAAAAAGATGAAATTAGAGATTATTCAATCAGAGGTTTCGGCTTTACCATGGCCGAATTTAAAAGTCAAATTTTGAATTTCATAAGGTCCAGTATTATAGGTACAGGTATAGGTATACTGCCGGGTATTGGCGGAGGTACTTCAAATATTCTGGCATACTTGGCTGCTAAGAATCAATCCAAGCATCCTGAAAAATTTGGTACAGGTATTATAGACGGTATTGTAGCGTCAGAGGCTGCGAATAATGCTACAATTGGTGGAGCTCTTGTTCCGCTTTTAACATTAGGTATACCAGGGGATACTGTTACTGCTATGCTTCTTGGAGGATTAATGATCCATGGTATTACTCCGGGCCCATTGCTTTTCCGGGATAGCGGGGATATCGTGTACGGTATATTTGCTGCTTTGATTGTTGCCAATATAGTTATGTTGATTATGGAATTCTTCGGGTTAAGACTATTTGTTAGACTTCTCAGTATACCAAAACACATACTACTGCCAATTATTTTGGCTCTGTGTGTTGTAGGTGCCTTTGGGTTAAATAACAGAGTATTTGACGTATGGACAATTTTATTCTTTGGTATATTGGGTTACGTATTAGAAAAATTCAAGTACCCATCAGCACCGATTATTCTTGGTTTCATATTAGGACCAATTGCCGAAACCAATTTGCGTAGAGGTTTAATGTACACTAACGGGGATTTCTTACCGTTTTTAACTAAGCCGATTGCTGGAGCATTTTTAGCAATAGCTGTGTTCTCAGCAGTAATGTCAGTAAGAAGCAACCTGAAGAATGCTAAAAAAGCTAAAGAAAGTGCCGCAGCGGCATAAATTGATTAAACTTTATAATAGATAATATCATTCTCTAGTATGTTTTTATATTAGTCAAGGTACTAAACGTGCCTTGACTTTTTTAATAACAGCATAATTTTAGGTAAAGGGAGTGTGACATATGAGCTTTTTGACGACATTTAATCAAATATTAGTGCTTTTTATCTTGCTAATGGTTGGTTTTACTGTACGTAGGTTAAATCTTGTGGATAGTTCTTTTAGTAAAAATTTATCCAATTTTGTATTTAATATTGTTTTTCCAGCGATGATTATTTATTCAATGGATTACCCATTTTCTTTCAAAACTTTAATAGATGGTATATGGCTTATAGTGATAAGCCTGGGTATAGTGATATTTTCAGGTGTGGTTTCAATAGTCACCGTAAAACTACTAAAAGTTGACCGTTTATCTGAAAACGTATATCATTTTGGAATTCTATTCTCGAATTTTAGCTTTATGGGTTTTCCGGTGACATCCGCTTTATACGGTAAGGAAGGAATGTTTTATACATCCATATTTATTATTTTGTTGAGACTTTTATTCAATACTTTAGGCGTAGTAATTATGCAGCGAGGACAAGAAAATACTGTGAAAATAGATTTTAAAAGTATCATAAACCCGCCTATCGTGGCAGTAGTGATTGGCCTCATCATGTTTTTGTTTTCATTGGACTTTCCCAAGCCAATATCGATGTCTATCAGCATGATCGCTTCGACTATAACGCCACTCGGGATGATTATTGTAGGACTTATTCTTGCTAATGAAAAGTTTTCTGAAATGTTTTCTAATTATAAAGTATATGTGGTAAGCTTTATTCGTTTAGTTTTTTTACCGTTGTGTGTTTTATTAGTGCTCAAGGTACTTGGTTTTGAATCACTGATGATCGGTATTCCCGTTATAATTACTGCAATGCCAATGGCTGCCAGTGCTTCAATATTGGCAGAGAAATATAATGGTAATTCGTATTTGGGTGCCCAGTGTGTTTTTATTTCCACATTATTATCAATTATAACTATTCCATTGATAGCTTTGTTAGTTATTTAGACAAAGAGAGTATATTTCTTAACAGCAGATAAAAAGACATCCGGCTTTCAGGATGTCTTTTTACTAAGGTACCTGTTAAGGCAATTGTTGTGAGTTTGCAAGGAGAAATTCTTTCTGAAGAATGGGTATAGAAATCATCTAAAAAATAAAGACGGCAAATAAAGTTGGAGACTGTAGGAAGTTTTATTTTTAGTTTATATAAACTTCCTACAGTTTTTTTTCTTAGGGTATTTTATTTTTACATAATTATATCGCCACCCAAGATTACTATATGGGTAGATGATTAATTCTTATCTGATAAAAAAATAATTGAAGGAAAGCTAATTTTCAAGAACATGTAATTATAAGAAAAAGAGATATCATATGATCTTTACAGTAGTTCCAATAGGAACTAAATTGTAGAGCTCAATTACATCTTTATTATACATTCTGACACACCCGTGTGATACTGCTTTACCAATCGACGCCGGGTTGTTTGTACCATGAATTCCATGACCACGCCTGGTGAAACCCATCCACCTTGCTCCAAAAGGTCCGCCGGGGTTGACGGCTTTGTTTAGAATTGTAAATGTCCCTTTTGGGGTAGGAGTGGAAGGTTTACCCACCGCAACAGGGTAAGTTTTATATACACTTCCGTTACGGTATAAGGTTAATGTCCGAGCAGAAGTATTAATGGTAATACTATAAGTTACAGTAATATATGTGTTCATCATATATGCATATGGACATATATACATTTTATTCCCTCCCAATATGTTTTAGTACATAATATTCAATAAGAGTGACAGATGAGATTAAATTCAAAATAAATCTCTTACTTTAAAGTCACCTCTTATGTAAATTATTCATATATGGTGTTAATATTAGAAGTAAATTTGGTATGGAACAGTTTTTAGTTCTAAATTTTATAAAATTTATGGATAAGAACGGTCTTATCAAAGGTGTGGGTGGGGCAGTTTAAGGGATTTAAAAATTGTTGGATCCTTGTTAAAAATAACAAGGTTTTCAAGGTTAGAGATGATATCTGGAACACTGCTGGTGGGGTAAAAGCTGTAAACTTATTATTAGACGATCTTAACAAATATTTCTTAAAATAGTTTAGAGCCTGTAGGCACAAATTTACAGGTTCTTAGCGGAATTCCTGTTATTGGAATAACACTTCAAATTTTAAAAATGCATTCTAAGCTTAGAAAAATTATTGAATTTTAAATAAATATTCATTATAACAAAATATAAATGAACAATTTTTTAAAAAATGCAATAAAAAGGATACAAATACTTATAGAATCAGTAGCAGCTTCAGTAGCTGTAGCTAAATTAAGGAATGGAAAATTTAAAAACATTGAAAAAATAGATATGCGGGCATGGTATCTTTTAATTATTGCTGCTTTTATTGAATTTGTATCCGTTTATTTTAACCGGTTTCACCCACGGCACTCCAGGCAGTAAACCCTGAGAAATTGGAAATGTTAAAGAGCCAAATGGTTATTACTCACACTTTAATAACATCATCTACGCGGTTGAGCATTTTGGCTGATATTATCGCTATACCTAAACCTTACCCGCTGCCTAAAGTATTGAGCATTGGTGATATATTTATTGCTTTTGGCGTTTTTGTTTTTATCCAGGAAGCAATGCTAAGCAGAAGGTTGATAGAGAAAAATATCATTTTTTGACTCTTAAGGAAATAGCTTGCACAAAAATCTGTGGACAAAGATGCGCAATTGTGGAACAAGATGAAAATACATCCCTCGGATGAGTACCATCATATATTCCATGTCTTGCCGTCGGCTTATACCGGCATCCGTGCCGGGATAAGCCTAAAATCGCCCTCCATGGCTATTTTCCGGCTGCAACATTCCATATATGATGGTACCCATCCGAATCGGTTCTATTGTGTCTCGCATACTCCGAGCTCCAAACTCCGAGCTATTTTCATATTACTTATTAACGTCTTCAAAGTCTGCAGCTAACCGCTTGTAGATATTATATTTTTCCTTTGCATCCTGTTCAGCCAGTTCAAAGTATTTTTCAGCAATTTCAGGGAAGGTGTTTTGCAGTGAGGTATAGCGGACTTCACTTAACAGGAAGTCTTTAAAGGATTCCGCCGGTTCTTTTGAATCCAGAACAAACGGGTTTTTACCCTCCTCTTTCAATAAAGGATTAAATCTATATAGATGCCAGTACCCGGTCTCAACTGCTTTCTTTTCCTGCATAATACTGCACCCCATGCCACCCTTTAAACCATGGGCGATGCATGGTGCGTAGGCAATAATTAAAGATGGTCCCGGATAAGCTTCGGCTTCTTTAATAGCTCTTATCGCCTGATTCATGTTGGCGCCCAATGCAATCTGAGCGACATAAACATACCCATAGCTCATTGCCATCCTACCCAGGTCTTTTTTTCTGATTTTCTTACCGGAAGCTGCAAACTTAGCCACCGCAGCTGTCGGCGTAGCTTTTGATGATTGGCCGCCGGTATTTGAGTACACTTCGGTATCAAAGACCAGAACATTTACATCATCTCCAGAAGCCAGTACATGGTCCAAACCTCCAAAACCGATATCATAAGCCCAACCGTCGCCACCAAAAATCCACTGGGACTTTTTGACCAGGAATTCTTTCCTATCCAATATTTCATGGATGAGCGTATGATCACTGTACTTTTCTAGCAATGGCAGTAATTTGGATGCAGCAAGCCTGGATTCCTCGCCTTTATTTTTGTTTTGCAGCCAGTCAGTTAAAGCAGCATTTAGCCCGGCATCAAGATTGAGATTTATAACTTCCTGTGCAATATCGGCAAGCTTATCCCGGATCTGTTCTACTCCAAGATACATACCATAACCGTATTCGGCGTTATCTTCAAAGAGCGAGTTGGCCCAGGCAGGCCCATGGCCTCTATCATTCACCGTATATGGAGTAGAAGGTGCTGAACCACCCCAGATAGAAGAACAACCGGTTGCATTGGCAATCAACATTCTATCTCCAAAAAGCTGGGTGATCAGCTTGGCATAAGGTGTTTCTCCACAACCGGCGCAGGCTCCGGAAAATTCAAGCAATGGTTTGGCAAACTGGCTGCCTTTAAGGGTAAATTTATCTATTAAATTATCTTTGACTTTAACTTTATTGATGGCATAGTTGAAATATTCCTTCTGTTTTTCTACCTGCGTTGCAAAAGGTTTCATAATAAGCGCTTTTTCCTTGGCCGGACAGGTCTGTGCGCAAACTCCGCAGCCTGTACAATCCAATGGACTGATCTGGATACGGTAATGCAGCCCTTTCAATTCTTTTCCAAGCGCCGGTTTGACAGCAAAGCCTTCCGGAGCGTTGGCAAGTTCCTCATCATCCAGCAAGAAAGGTCTGATGACTGCATGAGGACAAACCAGTGAACATTGGTTGCATTGAATACAATTGTCTATTTGCCATTCGGGGACATTAATTGCAATACCGCGTTTTTCATAAGCAGCTGTTCCCTGCGGAAAAGTCCCGTCTTCAGTACCAGCGAAGGCACTGACAGGCAGTAAATCCCCTTGCTGCCTGTTGATTGTCTCCAGAATATTTCTGATAAAGTCAGGCTTATATTCTTCTATTGTCATTGCGGCTTCTTCTTCAGCATTGGTCAATAAGGAAGCGGTATCTACCTTTATAAGGGCGTCTAGAGCATGGTCTACAGCATCGCAATTTATCTTAACAATTTTTTCACCTTTGCTGCCATAGGTTTTTTGAATAGCATCCTTGAGATACTGTACCGCATCCTCTACCGGAATAATGTTTGCCAGCTTAAAGAAGGCTGTTTGCATGATCATATTGATCCTATTGCCTAACCCTAGTTTAGATGCAATGTCATAAGCATTGATAATATAGAAGTTGATATGATGGTCAGCCATGTACTTTTTCATCTTGTATGGTATCTTCTCTTTAAGGTCTTCCGCCGGCCATGTACAGTTAAGAAGGAAGGTCCCGCCATCCTTTAATCCATCCAGTACTTCAAACTGATTTACATATGATTCTTTATGGCAGGCAATAAAATCTGCTTCCTCAACAAGGTAGGTAGATTTTATTGGTTTTTTGCCAAAGCGGAGGTGAGAGACGGTTACACCACCAGACTTTTTGGAATCATAAGAAAAGTATGCCTGTACATACATATCAGTATTGTCTCCGATAATTTTAATTGCATTCTTGTTTGCACCTACAGTACCGTCGGAACCAAATCCCCAGAATTTACAGCTAACAGTTCCTTCCGCACAGGTGTTAATTTTTTCTCCAACAGGCAACGATAAATGTGTAACATCGTCCACGATACCTACAGTAAAATGATCTTTGGGTTCTTCGGATTTAAGGTTGTCAAATACCGCTTTAATCTGCGCAGGGGTTGTGTTTTTGGAACTCAAGCCGTATCTTCCGCCAATAATGAATGGAGCATTTTCCTTTCCATAGAATAAACTTCTTACATCCTGATAAAGCGGCTCGCCGATTGCGCCCGGTTCTTTGGTCCGATCCATAACTGCGATTCTTTTTACAGTTTGCGGCAGTACCTTGAAGAAATATTTATCGGAGAACGGACGGTAGAGGTGAACTTTAACAACACCAACTTTTTCGCCCTTACTTATTAAGTAATCTACCGTTTCTTCAATGGTTTCAGTCACAGAACCTATTGCAACCATCACATATTCCGCATCGGGTGCACCATAGTAGTTAAACGGGTGGTATTCCCTGCCGGTTAACTTATAGATTTCCTGCATATATTCTTCAACAATATCGGGAACAGCATCGTAGAACCTATTACAAGCTTCGCGGGCCTGGAAGAAGATATCCGGATTTTGAGCTGTACCCCGTGTGACGGGATGTTCAGGGTTCAACGCATTATGTCTAAATCTACTGATAGCTTCATAATCCACTAATTTTTCCAATTCCTCGTAACTTAGGACTTCAATTTTCTGAACTTCGTGGGAAGTACGGAATCCATCAAAGAAATGCAAGAAAGGTATCCTTGATTTAATGGCAGCAAGGTGGGCAACACCACCCAAATCCATTACTTCCTGGACGCTGCCGGAAGCCAGCATTGCTGCACCGGTCTGGCGGGCAGCCATAACATCCGAATGGTCGCCGAAAATGGACAAAGCATGGGTAGCTACCGTGCGGGCACTCACATGGAATACCCCTGGCAACAGTTCGCCGGCGATTTTATACATATTCGGAATCATTAGCAGTAATCCCTGGGAAGCAGTAAAGGTAGTTGCCAGGGCGCCTGTAGCAAGTGCACCGTGCATTGCACCGGCAGCTCCTGCCTCTGACTGCATTTCTGTTAGTTTTACTTTCTGTCCAAAAATATTTTTACGGCCCTGTGCACTCCATTGGTCAACAAGTTCAGCCATTGTTGAGGATGGAGTAATTGGATAGATGGCTGCAACGTCAGTAAATGCATAAGCAATATGAGCTGCAGCTGTGTTGCCGTCCATGGTCTTCATTACTTTACTCATTGAAATTTCCCCTTTCTTTTATGTAGTAAATATAAAAACTCGAAAGTTCCTGTTATTGCAAGCCAAAGGCGTGGCAATTTCTTGAGAATATTTTCGAGATGTAATAATTATACCTCCGCTTGCCATGCTATAAACATGATTCTTCACTTGAAGCTTATATACCCTGAGTTTATTAAAAGCTGGCAGATAAAAGGCATGTATGCCATTATTAGAACCGGAATTTTTATCCTGATAAAAATTGTTTGTTAGTTATAGAATTTTTGGGGGTATCAATTTCTACGTAAGCATAAAAAATAATTATTTTACTGTGAGGTGTTTTGAATGAAAAAATTTGTATGTTCAATTTGTGGATATGTACATGAAGGAAATGAGCCACCGGAAAAATGTCCTCAATGTAAGGCTCCTGCCGAGAAATTTACAGAGAAAAAAGAAGGGGCATTACAATGGGCTGACGAGCACAGAATTGGTATAGCAAAGGATATTGACCCTGAAGTGATTGAAGGACTTAAAGCGAATTTTATGGGAGAATGTACTGAAGTAGGCATGTATCTTGCCATGAGCCGTCAGGCTGATAGAGAAGGCTATCCTGAAATTGCAGAGGCTTACAAGAGAATTGCTTTTGAAGAAGCTGAACATGCCGCAAAATTTGCAGAGCTCCTTGGTGAAGTTGTTTTTGCTGATACCAAGAAGAATCTTCAATTAAGAGTAGAAGCTGAATTCGGAGCTTGCAGCGGTAAGAAAGATCTGGCTACAAAAGCTAAACAATTAAATTATGATGCCATCCATGATACCGTTCATGAAATGTGCAAAGATGAAGCTCGCCACGGTGCAGCATTTGCAGGATTGCTTAAGAGATATTTTGGCAAATAATATAAAAGTTTTTGTTTTTAAAGTAGCTACAAAAATAATAAAAGTCCTAAATTATTTAGGACTTTTATTATTTTGTAATTATTTCCAGTCATTATTACAACGCTAACACAAGCTAATCCATGCACACGCAATTATGCTTCCTTTAAGACTTCTAAATAATACCACATAGACAGCACATTATGTAAAAATTCTTATCTTCTTTATTCTATTTTTTTCAATGTTTTCGACAATTAACTTGATATTGTCATATTCCAGTTTTTCTCCCTCTCTTGGAAATCTTCCAAGCTGCCCTATTACAAAGCCTCCTATGGAATCAAACTCTTCCGATTGAATATTAACCCCGATCATTTCATTAATAAGTTCAATTTTAGTATTGCCGGCTACGAGATATTCATCTTCTCTTATAACATTTATTTTATTCTCAGTTTCATCATATTCATCTTCTATGTCGCCTACTATTTCTTCAATCAGGTCTTCAATAGTAACAATACCTGCGGTTCCACCATATTCATCCAGTACTATAGCCATATGGACCCTATTTTTCTTCATCTGTTTAAATAATACAGCAATTCTTTGAAATTCAAAAGTATAAAAAGGTTCCCGCATAAATTTTTTGATATCGAAGTTCTTATGAATATTTTCGAGGTAAACCAGGTCTTTAACATTCAAAATACCTACAATATTATCAATTGTTTCGCTATAAACCGGCATACGGGAAAACTGTTCCATTTTAATGGTATCAATGATTTCTTGATATGTTGAATTTACATCAACAGCAACAATATCAGTTCTCTGGATCATAACATCTTTAGCGTATAGATCTCCAAATTCAAAAACGTTATATATCATCTGCTTTTCTTCAACCTCTAAAACACCTTCTTCATGTCCTACATTAACGATGGTTTTTAATTCCTCCTCAGTGACAAAAGGCTGGGCTTTGTCTGTTTTTCCTCCCAATGCTTTTACCAGGACATTTGATATACGTGTAAATATTATTACAACCGGACTTAACACGATGACTATTAAAGAGATTGGTTTTGCAATTTTTAAAGAGACTTTTTCTGAGTTTTGTGCTGCTATAGCTTTAGGAGTTATCTCACCAAAGATTAAAACAAGAATAGTCATCATTCCAGTTGCAATACCTACACCGCTATTTCCGAAAAATTCAAGGGCGAGAGAGGTTGCTAAAGCGGAAGCACCTATATTGACAACATTGTTACCTACAAGTATGGTTCCCAGCAATTTACTGGGGTTGTCCACCAGCTTGTGAACAAGGTCTGCCCCGCTAATTTTTTCATCTAACATATGCCGGATTCTGATTTTACTTAACGACATTAGAGCTGTTTCTGACGCAGAAAAAAATGACGATACACATAAAAGAATCCCTAGAATAAATAACTGCACCACGCTGCCCGGATCCAAAATATATCACGCTCCTTATAACAGTCAACAAACCATGTTGCAATATAATAATTATATCATAATCTTATTATTTGAGGGTTAATATTTAAAAATTTTTACCATGCTTAATAACGATCCATGTTTAATAGTATTCCAAAAATATTCCTTACTCATAACAGATTATGTAAATACTTAAAATAATCCTCTTGAATTATTATATAAAATGCATATAATCAATATATAAGCATTGTAAGGGAGGTGTATGCCTGTGACTAAAAAAAGAATATACCGTGTTTTGTTATGTGTTATTGTGCTATTGTTAGTCTTCAGGATACTGCCTGCTTTTACGACAGTTTCAAGGAATTCTTTTGAAGATGCAAGCAAGAAGCAAACCAATATCATTCCAATGATGGGAGAGGTTGTTTCCGGTGCTTTGCAGAACTGCGGTAGAAGAATTATTAAGCTGCCCACTTTGGCAGGAAAATTGTATAGAGATTTTCTTATACCACTATGTTGTGTTTGGATAGCATTGTGGCATTTGAGACAAAAATATAATATAATTGATATGCGTCAAAGGATTGCAAACCTCATATGTATGTACTTTCAAGGGAGTAAGTATAAGGGGGTTCACCTTACTTTCTGATTAAACAGAAAGGAGGTGGACAATATGACAGTTGGCCAAATTACGGTACTTGTATTGGTAGGTTTCTTCATTATCGGAGGATTTTATTTAATTCATGTAGCTTCCAAGCTTTCTGACAAAGATTCTGAAAAGAGATAAATATATAGGGTTTCATGGAAGTCTATTAAGAATATATCGAATAATTTAAAAAAGGCTCTATTTTTCAAAAGGGTAAGTTGGTACTTTGACACGTGAGTTTGTCAAGAATTCACATGATATTAACATAACCTCAGAGGAGAGAGGTTTTAGGCATATAAATAGTACCGTTACTACCTTTAGAAAAAGAGAGCCTTTTTGCAATATATAAAGAGATATAGCAAGAATACTGAACTATATAGGGAAGAATATATAGCCTTTGCAGGACATTTTTTAATTATAATGATATTATAATTGAATTCAGAGAGAAATTCGGTAACCAAGGTTGCCGAAACATAAAAAGTGGGGATTTTAATTGTAAAATAGTTGATGATTTTAGGTATGATAACTTTCTAAGTTCAAATAATAATCTAGGATAAATGTTTGAGAACCTTATAAGTCATACATAAAAGGAGGATTAAATTATGCCTAAAGAGATGAAAACAATGGATGGAAACGAGGCTGCTGCATATGCGTCCTATGCATTTACAGAAGTAGCAGCCATATATCCGATTACACCATCTTCACCCATGGCAGAAGGCGTTGATGAATGGTCTGCCCATGGAAAGAAAAATATATTTAGGCAACCGGTCAAAGTTATAGAGATGCAGTCAGAAGCAGGAGCAGCAGGAACAGTACACGGTTCCCTGGCTGCTGGAGCATTGACTACAACCTATACTGCATCCCAGGGGCTGCTCTTAATGATTCCCAACATGTATAAAATAGCCGGGGAACTGCTGCCGGGCGTATTTCATGTAAGTGCCCGCGCACTGGCAACCCATGCCCTATCCATCTTTGGAGACCATCAGGACGTAATGGCGTGCCGTCAAACCGGATTTGCCCTTTTAGCTTCTTCCAATGTCCAGGAAGTAATGGATTTGGGCTGCATTGCCCACCTATGCGCAATCAAAGCAAGAGTACCGTTTTTACATTTTTTTGATGGCTTCAGGACATCCCATGAGTACCAAAAGATTGAAGTAATTGATTATGAAGAACTTGCTAAGCTTGTAGACTATAATGCAATCCAGGAATTTAGGAACAGGGCGTTAAATCCTGAACATCCTGTAGTAAGGGGAACAGCCCAGAATCCCGACATCTATTTCCAGGGGAAAGAAGTTTCCAATAGATTTTATGAGCAGGTTCCGGATATTGTTGAGAACTATATGCAGGAAATTAAAAAGCTAACAGGCCGTGAGTACCATCCTTTTACCTATTATGGTGCCAAAGATGCTGAATATGCAATTGTAGCCATGGGCTCAGTGTGCGATACAATTGATGAAGTTGTAGACTACCTGGTGGGTAAAGGAGAAAAGGCAGGTACCATTAGAGTACATTTATACAGACCGTTCTCAGCAAAGTACTTCTTTAATGTGTTTCCAAAGACGGTAAAGAAAATAGCAGTACTTGATAGGACGAAAGAACCCGGGTCACTGGGCGAGCCTTTATACCTGGATGTTGTTAAACTGTTCTATCAAAAGGAAAATGCCCCGGCCATTGTTGGCGGCCGTTATGGATTAGGCTCCAAGGATACCAGACCTTCGCAAATACTGGCAGTCTTTAATAATTTGAAAAAGGATAATCCAAAGGACAATTTTACAATTGGAATAGTGGATGATGTAACCGATATGTCACTCCCTGAAGAAGATATCATACAGACTGCTCCGGAAGGTACTATAAGTTGTAAGTTCTGGGGTTTGGGTTCTGACGGTACGGTAGGTGCAAACAAAACTGCCATTAAAATTATTGGTGATAATACCGACCTTTATGCTCAGGGGTATTTTTCTTATGACAGTAAAAAGTCAGGTGGAACCACCATTTCCCACTTACGATTTGGAAAGAAACCAATAAAATCTCCATACCTGGTCTACTCTGCCGATTATATCGCATGCCATAATCCGGCATTCGTAAATCATTATGATTTATTAAAAGGTTTAAAGAAAAACGGAGTATTCGTACTCAATTGCCAGTGGAACGAGGAGGAACTGGAAGAAAAAATACCGGCGTCCATCAGGAGATATATTGCAAAGAATAATATTGATTTTTATATCATTAATGCAATTGCTATAGCATCGGAGGTTGGACTTGGTAATAGAATTAACATGGTGATGCAAACTGTCTTCTTTAAGCTGGCCAATGTGATTCCGTTTGAAGATGCTGTAAAATATCTTAAGAATTCTATTGAAAAGACATATGGGAAAAAAGGGCAAAAGATTGTCGAAATGAATAATGCAGCTGTAGATAAAGCTCCACAAGCGCTAATCAAGGTTAATGTACCTGCTTCCTGGGCTGATGCTGCAGATGAAGAAAAAAAAATGAAAGAGGAGCCGGATTTTGTTAAGAAGATCCAGAGACCGATGGCACGACACGAAGGGGACGAACTACCCGTAAGTGCCTTTATAGGTATGGAGGACGGTACATTCCCGGTAGGTACTACTGCTTACGAAAAACGGGGCATTGCCGTAATGATTCCCGAGTGGCAGATTGATAAGTGCATCCAGTGCAACCAATGCTCATACATCTGTCCGCATGCAGTAGTAAGACCGTTTTTACTGGATGAAGAAGAAGTGAAAAATGCTCCCGATACATTTAAGACCAAAAAAGCAGTTGGAAGGGGTCTGGAAAAATATCAGTACCGTATCCAGGTGAGTCCTCTGAAACCGGCTTGGTTTTGCTGATATTAGCCCATGCAGCGGTGTCATGCCTTTCAATGGGTTTTGCTATAAAATGTTCCTTTAATTTATTCTTGGCCATAGTATCCCTCCTCAATTATTATTATTTTCAAAGAGACTGCAATCTATAAATGCAAATTCTTTAGCGTGATTAATATTGTATTTGAAGTTTTCTATTATGTGTTAAAATAATGATGAATGTGTTAAAATACTAACATCAAGTTTTACAGGAGGCCATTATGCAAATAGGAAATATTCAGCTGCAAAACAACGTATTTCTTGCTCCCATGGCTGGAGTGACCGATCTTCCTTTCCGCCTGTTGTGCAAGGAACAGGGATGTGGCTTGGTATATACTGAGATGGTAAGTGCAAAGGGGCTGTACTATGAAGATAAAAAAACAGAAACCCTGCTTCAAATCGATGAGCGCGAAAAGCCGGTAGCTGTTCAGATTTTCGGTTCGGATCCTGATATCATGGCACAGATTGCAAATGAGGCAGCTAGTACAGGGGCAAGTATTGTTGATATAAACATGGGCTGCCCAACGCCAAAGATTGTTAAAAATGGAGAGGGATCTGCACTAATGCTAAATCCTAATTTGGTAGGAAGAATTGTAAAAGCAGTTTCACAGGCTGTACATTTGCCCGTTACTGTTAAAGTACGCAAAGGATGGGATGAAGGCAGTATTAACGCTGATGAAATAGCAATGATTGCAGAAGAAAATGGTGCAAAGGCTGTTACAGTCCATGGCCGTACGCGGGAGCAGTTTTACAGCGGAAAAGCGGACTGGGATATTATTAAGCAGGTAAAACAAAGCGTTAAGATTCCTGTTATAGGAAATGGTGATATCGTTACACCCGAAGATGCAAAAAAAATGCTGGAGTATACAGGATGTGATGGAATTATGATAGGCAGGGGTGCGCAGGGCAATCCCTGGATTTTCAGCAGGGTTATCCATTACCTCAATACGGGAGAATTATTACCTGAACCAACACCACAGGAAAAAATCAATAAAGCTATAGAAAATGTCCGGCTGCTGGTGCAATATAAAGGCGAATATGTAGGCATAAGAGAAGCGAGGAAACATGTGGCATGGTATATAAAGGGATTGAGAAATGCGGCGAGAGTAAAAGAAGCAGTGAATAGAATTACTACGTTATCTGAAATGGAGAATCTGCTTAGGGAATATGGAAGTGATGTTGAATAATTAAAATGCGAAGTAGTGGGGAGTAGGGAGTGGTGGGTAAATTAGCAATCATGCTCAAAAAATACTCCCCACTGTCCACTCCCCACTATGACACATTATAAATATATTGTAAATTTAAATGTTGTTTCAAATTCATATTGACTCTATAATACGGCTTTGGTATACTAATACCTAATATTTTTGAATAAAAAATAATAGGGAGTGATTGGTATTTTTAACGATAAGTTTATAAAAGAAGGGCTTACATTTGATGATGTACTGCTTATTCCTCAGAAATCTGAAATATTACCTAGAGAAGTGGAGCTTACAACCTATCTTACCAGGACAATCAAGTTAAACATTCCTTTAATGTCTTCTGCAATGGATACGGTAACCGAATCCCGGATGGCAATCGCAATTGCGCGGGAAGGCGGAATCGGAATTATACACAAGAATATGTCTATAGAAGCCCAGGCACAGGAAGTAGATAAAGTAAAGAGATCAGAGCATGGTGTTATTGTGGATCCTTTTTTTCTTTCACCGCAGCATACACTCCATGAAGCCAATGAACTGATGGGAAAATACAGGATTTCCGGGGTCCCAATTACTGAAAATGGTAAGCTCGTAGGTATTCTAACCAATAGGGATTTGAGATTTGAAACAAATTTTGACAAGCCTATCAGTGAAGTAATGACAAAGGAAAATCTTATTACTGCTCCTGAGGGGACAACCCTTGAACAGGCCCAGGAAATTTTAAGACATCATAAGATTGAAAAGCTTCCCATTGTGGATAAGGAAGGTAACCTTAAAGGTTTAATAACAATCAAAGATATTGAAAAAGCTGTTCAGTATCCTAACTCTGCAAGGGATAAGAATGGAAGACTGCTTGCAGGAGCAGCAGTAGGTGTTACCCTGGATATGATGGAAAGAGTAGAAGCCCTTGTAAGTGCAAAAGTGGATGTTATTGTACTGGATTCTGCTCATGGTCATTCCAGGGGCATTATTGAAAGTATAAAAAAAATTAAGGCAGCTTACCCTGATTTACCTCTTATTGCAGGAAACATAGCTACCGGAGAGGCGGCAAAGGATTTGATAGAAGCTGGTGCAGATGCCGTTAAGGTAGGAATAGGTCCCGGTTCCATCTGTACTACCAGGGTTGTAGCCGGTATCGGAGTTCCACAGATCACCGCTATCTATGATGTCGCATTGGCAGCAAAACAGTATAATATTCCTGTAATCGCTGACGGTGGAATAAAATATTCGGGAGATTTGCCTAAAGCTATTGCTGCCGGTGCTGATGTTATCATGATAGGAAGCCTGTTTGCAGGATGTGAAGAAAGCCCTGGGGACTCTGAAATATACCAGGGAAGAAGATTTAAGGTATATAGAGGTATGGGTTCGCTGGGAGCTATGCAGGAAGGCAGTAAAGATAGATACTTCCAGGAAGAGTCCAAAAAGCTTGTTCCGGAAGGTGTAGAAGGTAGAGTACCTTATAAAGGTCCGGTTTCTGACACGGTATTTCAACTGCTGGGAGGCCTAAGGGCAGGAATGGGCTACTGTGGCACTAAAACCATCGCTGATTTGAAGGAGAACGGAAAGTTTATCAAGATCACAAGCGCCGGACTTAAAGAAAGTCATCCTCACGATATTTATATTACAAAAGAAGCACCCAACTACAGTGTAAATCCATGATGCGGCAAGGTTTATAATAAAAGAGGTTAGATGTATGAGCATCTAACCTCTTTTATTATATTTGATTATTTAAAGCGTGTTTTGTTCGGTCTCTCCAGGAATTGCTATTCCATCAAAATCAGGAAGTATTATCTCAAAATCTCCGTTTAAATCACTGTAGGTGCAGGTAACCTTTGCTGAAAATTGCAGTTCTGCATTTTCAGCAACCATTGTTCCATTCATATCCATGTATAATTTGTTTACCAGGTAGGTATTTTTATTAATAGAGATTTCAATATAGGATTGGACTATCTTATATTCAGATATATTTTTGTCCTTATTAGCTTTATTAAGGATTTCATCCATATAGACATTACCTTTTAACAGGATTTCATCAGTATTTGCCCCATTTGCTATGAGTAGACCGGCACAAAGGGCATCATTGACATCTAGAACTGATGTATTGTCATTTTCGTTGAACAATTCTTCATATTCTTCCGGGGGAAGTGTTTCAGCCTCCCACTCACCGGTCAAGGGGTTCATTGTATATTGCATGTTATCGCTGAAGTATGATTCTATATTTTTGTCCTGGCCAAAGAAAGGCATATTCATGGAGAGGTACATTACTTTCTTTGTCTTATCTACTTCGCCTCTCATGCCAATATCAAAATTCATATTGAATCCTGTTTGAGCCATTGACATGTTCATATCCATATTAAACTTGGCTTTTTTTAGTGAATTCATAGCAGCATCCGATTTATCAAGGATTTCCTTTATTTTATTAAACTCACTCTCATCCCTGATTAATACTGCATTTAGGGAACCGTCCCAAACAACCTTTTTACCAAGGCTCTGGGCAACGAATCTTGCAGGAATATAGGTCCTACCCTTGTAAAGGATAGGGGAGACATCCAGGATTACTGGAGCATCATTAACATATGCCTCTTTACTGTTCACTTTCAGATATATTTTTGCAGAATTCTTATAGATGGTTACACTTTGTTCAGAACCATTCCATATAATATGCTGGTCATCATTTTGAACACCGAGATTGGTTAAGACAGCCCTCAGAGGCAATAATGTCCTACCATTTAGTATAATAGGGACATCTGTATATGTATCGGTTTTTCCATCAATAATTATCTTTACATTTGGACTTTCAAGGATGTCATCCGCTGCATAACTAAAGGGTGCAGCAAAAAATAGGACAAGTAAACATAGAGAAAAACATAGAATAAATTTTTTCATAAACAGACCTCCTAGTACAATATAGTTGTAATCAATCAGTAGCCAAACAGCTACTGTAATTACCAGTTTTTAATAGTCTACATAATATTGTTAGTCACTTTCTAAACATCAAGCATATCATCATATATGCCTTCCCCCAGGGGGAAGGCGGCGCCCGCCATCATCTTCACTTCACTGGCTTCCCACCTTAGCCATGTACCAGTTTCTGGCTGGCCTGTACCTTGACAATCATGTATAATAGCTTTCGGACGCGGAGGGTTGATGTACCACCTCCTGGGACGGCTCCTTTAGGAGACGACTACCCGTAGTTTAGACTATCTATCCATTCCGGTAAGTTTACATGATTTGGCTGGTTGAGGCCGGCTTTTTAGCTGGTTCCTCGTGTCACATGCTAGGTTGCATACTTACTGGAGAAGGAATGGATGCTCCACAAGTCCAAAATTATTACAATGAAGGAGGCTTTTTATGAATCAAGTACCTGTTGCCGGGATCGATGTTGGTAAGAGATTTTCAGAGATGGCGATTCTCTCGCCTTCCAACCAAGTCTATGCCCGCATTAGGATTAACCATGACGCATATTCCAACTTTGACAGAGCTTTCGAACTCCTTAGAAAAGCGGAAAAGGAGTTTGCAGCAAAGCCTGTCGTCGTCATGGAATCCACCGGCCATTACCACAAAATCCTTTTCCAAGCCCTTAATAAGAATGGATATGAGGTTTGCGTCATAAACCCCATCCAATCTGATTCTATCAAAAATATCAGGGTTAGGAAAGTAAAAAATGATAAGGTGGATGCCAGAAAAATTGCTTTACTGTATCGTTTCGAACAGCTTAAAACCACTAATATTCCTCATGAAGATGTCGATTGCCTAAGAAGTCTTTGCCGCCACTACTACAAGCTTTCTGACCAGCTTACTGCCTATAAGAACAGGCTCTTGGGTATTGTTGATCAACTTTTCTTAAGCTTTACCGATGTCTTCAAGGATATTTCTTCCTGTACTGCACTGGCGATTCTTGAGAAGTATCCCACACCTGAGGATATCCTCAAAGCCGATAGACAGGAACTGATTTCTCTTATACAGAAGACCGCCAGGAAAAACATTAAATGGGCTACACGTAAATATGAATCGCTTTGTTCCAAGGCTAGCAATTTCAACCCCTTGAGCATTAATTCCATTGCCAATGTTGCAATGCTTAAAGCCAACATCGCAATGATTAAAACCTTGATGCAATCTCTGGATGAGGCAGTTGAGGCTATTCACGAGCTCTTGGACAAGGATGCCTCAAAGGACATGCCGGTTCTATCTCTGACTATCGAACTACTGTGCTCAATCCCCGGAATCGGACTTCTGACTGCAGCTACTATAGTGGCTGAAATCGGAGATTTTAGTGCTTTCCCCAAGCCAGACAAATTGGTTGCTTACTTCGGTATAGACCCGTCAGTTACACAATCAGGCCAATTTGAAGGCACTGAAAACAAAATGTCCAAACGGGGTCCGAGGCTGCTTAGAAGGGTAGTTTTCACAACCGCCCTGGCAAATGTACGTAAGAAACGCAATGGCCAGGAGCATAATCCGATATTGTATGAATTCTACCGCAAAAAGTGCCTTAGCAAGCCTAAAAAGGTGGCTCTGGGTGCTGTAATGCATAAACTGGTTACAATCATCTTTGCTGTTTTAAGAGACAGAAAGCCGTTTGTTTTAAGAAAGCCCGAGGAACATGCAAAAATGCTTGTAGCAAAGAATTCGGCAGCTTAATACGTACATGCTCAATGTTTAGTTTTCAATGTCCAGCCGACCAGCTATTTTATGTTTACTAATAGTAGGTGGTTTTGTTGTCATGCCTTTTTTTAATGTCCATTGCTTTGAAGTCTTTCTAAAAAATTTTTTAAAAAACTATTGACAACAATTAGCTGGTCTAAAAATATAAGGTAGTGTCAAAAATTTTATCAACTTTTGACCTGTACCCTTTGATTTTATTGACTTTTATTTAAAATTTATCTTACCCCTATAAAATTGGAAATTGAGAATGTATAGATTTGAAAAGAGAAAGGTACTTTCCCCCTTTTATCTGGTATAATGTTGTTGTGAAGACTAACACCCCAGAAAGGAGATAAGTACCTTTGAACAACATTATATCAGTTTTACTACTATACATTCAATTACAATATCAAATTATTATATATCTTATGTGTTGCGTTCTTGGCAAACACTCTCCCCGCAAGTATTACGATGAGCCTGTTAAAAAACCCTACCGTAAGCTTGTGGTAGATGAAATGCCTATTATTAAAACCCTTGAGAAACTTGATTACAAAAAGCTTATTGCTGATCAGCTTAAAGCTACTGGCAAACTCATTACCCCAGTGAAGAGAAGGAAACCTTCTACTGTCCCTGAAACTATAACCTGCCCCAGATGTAATGCCCCTCATGATTACCTGTACGATAATACAGGTGGCAGAGGTCAGTATTTATGCAAGGTTTGTGAGTGTACCTTCAATAAGAAGAACTACTATCTCAAAAACCTTTTATTCTGCTGCCCTCACTGTGGTAAGGTTCTTACTCAACAAAAGCAGCGTAAGGACTTTAATATCCATAAGTGTAAGAATCCTAAATGTCCATATTACCTTAACAAACTTAACTCAATGTCTGCTGAAGAAAAGCTACGTTATGAAGCTAATCCCCATGACTTTAAGCTGCACTACATCTATAGAGAGTTTAATATTGATTTTGAACCTCTTGCAAAGAAAGCCTCGCAGCCCAATACTGTGAATTTATCAAGATTATCTGTTTCTCCTCACATTCTTGGTCTTATCCTTACCTACTACGTAAACTTCGGTATGTCTTCAAGGCAGACTGCTGCATTGATGCGTGAAGTCCATGGTGTAAGTGTTTCCCACCAATCGGTACTAAACTACGCAGATGCTGTTGCCCGTAATATTAAGCCTTTTATCGACAACTACAAGTATAGCCCGTCTGGCTCCATCTGTGGCGACGAGACGTATATCAAGGTTAATGGTAAATGGCATTATGTGTTCTTCATCTTTGATGCGGTAAAAAAGATTATTCTCTCTTATCCGGTATCTCCTAATCGAGATACTGTTACTGCTATCAAGGCATTGGACGATACCCTATCCAAATTTGAAAACATACCTGATGATCTTACTCTAATCTTTGATGGTAACCCCATCTATATACTAGCTCAGCATTACTTCGCCCAATACGGTATTCACTTTGATATCAAGCAGGTTATCGGCCTTTCTAATGATGATCCTGTCTCTGAGGAATACCGCCCTCTCAAACAAATTATTGAGAGACTCAACCGCACCTTCAAACGTGATTACAGGCCTACCAATGGTTTCAATAGTTTTGATGGTTCTGTGTCGTTCTTAACCCTATTTGTTGCCTATTTTAATTTTCTAAGGCCACACTCAACATTGGAAGGTAAAGTTCCAGTAGTATTGGAAGAACTATCTGCACTTCCCAATATGCCTGCCAGATGGCAGATACTTATTAAGATGTCACAGGCCTATATTAAAACACAACAATCAGCTTAATCATTTTCTCTATATAAATAAATCAAAAAATGATATAGCAGTAGTCACCGGACCTGTGGAGTTTGTGGGTAACCCGCTGCTTTTAGGGGTGTGGGTAACCTGTGTGCAAAGTGTTGGCAACATGCTTTTCGTTGTCAATGCTTTGTGCACAGGTTATCCATGCCCCGGGCGGGTTATCCATAAACTCCATAGGTCTATTAGATAGTACCTCGCCATTCAGGAACATGCCATGGCACATTCCTTCTTCGTGCAAATCTTCAGTATTTAAATCTCAATGTACAACATTACAATTTTTGTTATTATTGGTAGCTCAACTTCATGTTTTCATAGAACTTTTGACACTACCAAATATAATTAATACCAATTTATCACAATAAAAATTTGTGGTCAATAATAAAATTAAACCTATTAACTGGAGGTCTGTGGTTATATTTATTAAAAAACAGTAGATTATTTATCCATAAAAAGGTATAATGATAATGAAGGATTAAGAATGGTGGCAGTCAGAATATATTTTATTGTTAATTTAAGAGAATTAAAAATTCTGCATTTTCCATTCTGCATTCTCAATTTTATAAATTGGGGGCATGAGCATGAAGATTAGTTTTTCTACATTAGGTTGTCCTGAGTGGTCCTGGGAGGATATTGTAGCCACTGCTAAAGATTTTGGCTATGATGGTATTGAAGTTAGAGGTATCGAAAAAGAGCTTTATGTTCCTAAAGCAAAACCTTTTTTACCCGGTGAACTTGCGGGTACTAAAAAACATCTTGATGAACTGGGATTGAGTATATCCTGCATTACCTCGTCCTGTTATTTGCACGTCAGTGAAAAAAGGGAACAGTATATTCATGAAGCAAAGGAATACATAGACCTCGCTGCACAGCTTAGCGCACCTTATGTAAGAGTGTTAGGCGACACAGACCCTCAGCCGGGAGAAAATGTTGATGTTCAAGGTGTTATTGCAGCATTAAAAGAGATTGGAGAGTACGGATTATCAAAGAAGGTTATGGTACTCATAGAGACCAATGGTGTTTTTGCCAGTTCAGATGTATTGAAAGAGGTTGTGCAGAAAGTAAATAACGATGGCGTGGGAGTACTGTGGGACATCCATCACCCCTATAGGTTTATGAATGAACCTTTAGAACAAACCTATAATACGTTAAAAGAATATATTAAGCATATACATATCAAGGATTCCATTGTCCGGCAAGGAAAGATACAGTATAAGATGATGGGACAAGGGGATATCCCTATAAAGGAGTGCCTGACCCTGTTGAAGAGAGACGGGTATGGAGGATTTATCTCCCTTGAGTGGGTAAAGCGATGGTATGCAGACCTTGAAGAACCGGGTATCGTATTTATGCAGTTTGAAAACTATATAAGAGACATGTGGAATCAAATCTAAAAAATGGGTGCGCGCAGCGCATCCATTTTTTATGCAATAAAAGAAGAGGTTACGGGTTATACTAATAAAATGAATATAGATGTGTATATATATTATTACTATTTAAAGGAAGCTGCTGAAAATATATGAAGATAATAAAGAATAAATGGAAACTGGTATACATCCTTCTATCTGCATTTTTTCTGAGGTTATTAATAGCACCTGTTATTCAAGGCCATCCTACAGATATTTACTGTTTTAAATTTAAATCATGGGCAAACCATGCAGCATCAGTAGGATTATCTAAGGCATCCTATCCCTATGCTACTGTCAATGCGTTTAATTTATTTGCGTTGTTTGGTGGAAACTGGGTGTCCGGCTCTACAAAAGTGATGTTTCTCTCCTATGAGATATGGGGCTACATATTTATAGTAGGAATCGTTGCTTTTTCTTTATATATCTATTTCAAAAGTGAAGATGTATCCAGGTTTTATTTTATAAGTATGTTTATTATTACTGCTGTATTTGTCATAATAGCAAAGATGCACGAACGCTATCTGTTCCCTGCAGTAGTACTTGCTGTTATAACCTATATATATACAAGGGATAAGAGGATTTTATACTTACTAGCTGGACTTAGTTTTACCCATTTTGTAAATGTAGCTTATGTGCTGCTATGCAATGCAAAAGGGGTTTACCAGATTCCACGGTTTGATGGTGTACTGATGTTTATATCAGCGGTGAATGTAATTTTTTTGGCCTGCATGGCTAAAGTAGGATTAGATATTTATATAAAACGAAAGTACCTGATTTTGGATACTAATTTTGTAGAAAAGAGAGAAAAACAAAGAGGGATACTTAATAGAAAGGATTTTTTATTATTGGGAATTCTCACTCTAATATATTCAGTCATAGCATTTTATAACCTGGGTTCCTTTAGAGCTCCTCAAACCTTTTGGAAGCCGGCCAGGATGGGAGAGAGTTTTTATGTTGATTTCGGAGAAACAAAAAATATTGAAAGGGTCTACTATTTTGGAGGCATTGGAAAGGGAAAGTATGAAGTTGATTTTTCGGAAGATGCTCGAATATGGGAGAATATTACGAATATCTATCATGAAGATTCAAAAATATATATTTGGAATATTTTAAAGAAAAGCTTTCGTGCAAGATATGTAAAGTTGACAGTTACAGAAGCAGGGGCCAGGCTTAATGAGCTTGTTTTTTTTGAAAAGAATAGCCGCAAGCCTTTAGAAGTTAAGTCTATTATAATAACAGATACAGACCCGACAACTGCAGGGAATCCTGGAAAACTATTTGATGAGCAGAATACAGTTACATATGAACCATCATTCATGAACGGGATGTATTTTGATGAGATATATCATGCGAGAACAGCTTATGAGCATCTGTATCAAATTGAACCTTATGAATCAACCCATCCACCTCTTGGTAAAATTTTTATTGCTATTGGCATCGCTTTGTTTGGAATGACCCCCTTGGGGTGGAGGGTTGTCGGTACCTTATTCGGAATAGGGATGATTCCCCTGATGTATGTGTTTGCAAAAGAACTTTTTAATAAAACTGAATATGCCTTTTTTGCAGCATTTTTAATGGCTTTTGATTTTATGCATTTTACCCAGACAAGAATTGCGACTATAGATGTATACGGGGTATTTTTTATTATATTAATGTATTATTTTATGTACAGATATTATTATATGAACTGCCAAGAACTGTTTCTATATATCACAAATAATAATGAAAATAGTTTGAGCAGCGGCTTCACGGGTTTTACTCCCCACTCCCCACTATTTACTCCTCACTATTTTCATATGAACTTTTACAGTATTGAATTCAGGAGGACTTTAATTCCTTTGGGACTTTCAGGCTTGTCTTTTGGTTTAGGGATAGCAAGTAAATGGATTTGTCTTTATGGGGGAGTAGGGTTGGCGCTCATATTTTTCACAACACTATATAAAAGATATAAAGAATACAGCTATGCAAAGCGACGCTTGAGAGATGCTTCTGTAAAAGCAGGCAAGCCGGCTGTAGAAAGATTAAGATATGTCGTAAGAATATTTCCATCATATAGTAGAAATACTATACTATGGTGCATGTTGTTTTTTATCGTGATACCATTCATCATTTACTTTTTATCCTATATACCCTTTATGATAGTACCGGGACCAGGCCACGGGCCTATGGATGTAGTAACCTACCAGATACATATGTATAACTATCATAAAACGCTGAAGGCGAGCCATCCGTTTTCTTCCCCATGGTGGCAGTGGCCGCTTATTATAAGGCCTGTATGGTATTATGGAGGGCAGGAACATTTAGGCGCAGATAAGATGTCCAGTATTGTGGCAATGGGAAATCCGGCAATTTGGTGGACAGGTATTCCGGCAGTATTTGCAGCAGCGGTTATGAGTATGAAAAATAGGGATAGCCGTATGTATATTGTATTGGTAGGGCTTGCTTCACAATACATACCATGGGTGCTGGTGCCGAGGCTGACATTTATGTATCATTTTTTTGCCAGTGTGCCTTTTGTTATTCTGTGTATAGCGTATGTAATTATGAGAATAAAAGAAAGGTATCCCCATTATGGATATATAATTTACGGATACATGACTGTAGTGCTTGGTGTGTTTGTCATGTTCTATCCCGTTCTATCGGGTACAGTAGTAGACAAAGCCTACGTAACAAGATTTTTGAGATGGCTGCCGAGTTGGATATTCTATTAGGCACTTTTTCAGCAGTTTCGGCAAATTCCATGAACTACAAACTACGGACTATGAACTAAAAAAGGAGGTAATTTAGATGAAATCAGATATACAATATTCAATCATTATTCCAGTGTATAATGAAGAGAAGGTAGTTAACGAGACATATAAAAGATTAAAGCAAGTCATGGATACTACCGGTGAAAGTTATGAGTTGATTTTTATAAATGACGGCAGCAAGGATGATACTGCCCAAATCATACAGGATTTATGCAGGAAAGACACAAATGTCAAGCTTATAAATTTTTCAAGAAACTTTGGACACCAGATTGCGATTAGTGCGGGGATGGACAATGCAGCAGGGCGGGCTGTTGTAGTAATTGATGCAGACTTACAGGACCCCCCTGAAGTGATTCTTAAGATGGCAGAAAAGTGGAAACAGGGTTATGAGGTTGTATATGGCAAGAGAATGAAAAGAAAAGGTGAGAGCTTTTTTAAGAAATTTACAGCAGTTGTTTTTTACAGGCTGCTCAGGAGCTTAACCAATGTTGATATTCCTGTTGATACGGGTGACTTTAGATTGATTGACCGCAGGGTATGTGATGTGATGAAAGGATTAAAAGAAAAAAATAGATATGTACGAGGATTGGTAAGTTGGGTAGGATTTCGCCAGGCAGCAGTTGAATATATAAGAGAGGAAAGGTGGGCAGGAGAAACAAAATATCCCCTGAAAAAGATGATACGGTTTGCCCTGGATGCCATAACATCCTTTTCCTATAAGCCTTTAAAGGCTGCAACCTATCTAGGGCTAACGCTGGGTATTACAAGTTTTCTTTATCTGATGATTGTGTTTAATCAGACGCAATTTGTCCAAACTGCAGTGGCGCCATCGGTATCTATCGGTATGGCAAACCTGATTTTTAAAGGTGCCATAGCGATAAATCTGGTTTTTAATGCTGCCATATTATTGGTGTTAGGAATAATTGGTGAATATGTAGGGAGAATCTATGATGAATCAAAAGATAGACCGCTATATATTATAAAAAATAAAGTAGGCTTTGATTATGATAAAAGGAATAATGAGACTCATCAGTGAGTACAAAAAATTCATCCGGCAGTTTATAAAATTTAATATTGTAGGTGTGTCCAATACATTGGTAGATTTTGGAATATTTGTTATCTTAAATATAATGGGAGTATTTTATATTTATGCCCAGGTGATATCTTACGGCTGCGGTATTATGAACAGCTATATACTTAACAGGTATTGGACATTTAATTATAAAGGAATATCACATCACTTTACCATTTTTAAGTTTTTAGGAGTGAATCTATTATCATTGGGGATATCGCTTGCATTCCTATATATATTTCGGGATTATGCAGGTATCAATATTTTAGCCAGCAAAATAATTTCTACTTTTTTCTCTATGACAATCAATTTTTTTGGAAGTAAGTTCTGGGTTTTTAGTATTCCTTCAGGCTAAGTTTGTATTGAATCTGGAAAATATGAACTTAGCCTTGTTTTATTAAAAAAAGTATTAAGTTTGTATAGGTATTATGTTACAATAATGATAAGTAAATAGTAGGGACCTAAAAGTTAGAGGTGAATAGGATGGATAAAAAACAAATATTTGTAGTTGATGATGAAATGCATATTCGTGAATTGATTCAATATAATCTTCAAAAGCATGGCTATGAAGTAACTACCTTTGAAAAGGGTGAGGATCTCCTGCAAAAGCTTAAGCAAAGCCCGGCGGATATGATTTTGTTGGATCTAATGCTTCCGGGAATGGACGGGTTGGATGTTTGCAGGACACTGCGTTCTATGGATGAAACCAAGCACATACCCATTATTATGCTTACTGCAAAAAGTGAAGAATTTGACAGGGTTTTAGGCCTGGAAATGGGAGCGGACGATTATATTACCAAACCATTTAGTGTTCGGGAACTGGTCGCACGAATCAAGGCCGTATTTCGTAGGACAAATTATGAACCGGAGGCGCAGACTGAAACGGGAACCATTCATATAAAGGATATTACCATTAATCTAAATAAGCGGGAAGTTTACAAAGGGGATAAACTGCTTCAGTTAACACTTAAGGAGTTTGAACTTTTGAAAATACTTGCACTCAATAAAGGGCATGTATTGTCCAGGGATGTCTTACTGGATAAGATTTGGGGTTATGATTACTGCGGTGAAACAAGAACTGTAGATGTTCATATCAGGCATTTAAGGAAATTGATTGAGGACGAGGCGGAAAATTATATCGAAACGGTCCGGGGCGTTGGTTATAAGTTGAAGGGATAGGAGAATAATGGTCATGCAGAAAAAGATCATGATTAATTATATCCTAATAGTATTGCTTGGCACGCTAATCACCGGGGTATTTTCCTATCAAGTAGCCCAAAAACATTATGTCTCCGAAGTAGAAAATAAGCTGTTGGTTGTAGGGCATTTGATAAAAAAAGAAGTCCAGTTGATAAATGGAACTCGCAATACAGATAAATTAAATGAGCTTGCTGTGGATTATGGAGCAACAACAAAAATCCGGGTAACTTTTATTAATAAACAGGGGGAAGTCTTGGGGGACTCATCTACAGATTATACAACTCTTGAAAACCATGCAAATCGTCCGGAAATTATAGAGGCTTTTGAATATGGCATTGGTGAGAGTACCCGCTATAGTACTTCTATAGGAAATTATCTGAAATATGTGGCTATAAGAGTAGAGGGAGAGCCTGAACCTATCGTGCTTAGGTTGTCCATTCCTATTGAGGATATCAACAATATAAGGGAAAAAATGGTTTCCTATATTGCCCTGGGAATTTTTGTTGCATTTGTTATTGCAGGTCTTTTGGGAATACAATTCACCAATAAATTCACCAAACCTGTAAAGCAGTTAACAAACTTTGTTAGAAGTATTGCAAAGGGAAATTTTAAGGGAAGTATAAACATTGATGTCAACAATGAAATTGGTGAACTTGCGCATTCCTTTATGCACATGAAGAATGAACTGGATAAGACCATTACGGAACTATGGCAGAAAAATGTTGAAATGGAAACCATCATTAACAGCATGATCGGTGGATTAATTGCGTTAGATAACGATAATCGCATCATTTTAATAAACAATACTGCTATAAAGATGTTTAATATTAAAAATAAAAAGATTATAGGAGAAAATATCCTTCTGGTAGTCCGCAACCATGCTTT